>JAGUXE010000032.1 GCA_020061995.1 Ignavibacteriales bacterium
GTCGATACTGGCAAACTCTTAAAGGTTGCCTTGATTTCTGTGATTTGTTTCATGAAGCAAATATAAACAATTTGCTGTTATTATTAGACCTTAGCCAGAAAAAACAAAAGGACTACACGTCGCAAATGTTCTGGGACAAGGTTAAAGGTGATGTGCCTGTGGCAGTAAAAAATGATATTGAACAATATAGATTTCTGACTTTAAACTCATACAGCCATTATAATCCCGAAACAAACCCTTTCAGAACAGATTTACTAGATGCAATTAATGCTGTTCAGAATTTAAAAACTGCGATTGATGCAATCATTTAACCTCAGTAACTAATTAAAAATGAATCGAATTATAGATTAAACCATGCAAACAGCCTTATACTACAACCAAAAACGTTTCTCAGAAAAAGAGTTCTCAAAAGAGAAAGACCTCGAAGATTTGATGTTCAAAAATGCAAAAAGCTTGTTTGGTCAGGCTTGCATCCTGATTGAGGCTAAAAAGAAAATCGATAATAAAGCGCTGGGAGGAACCATCCCCGATGCTTTTCTTTTCGATTTAAAAGACCCCGATAATCCCGAGTTTTATTTGGTTGAAGTTGAATTGGCAAAACATAGTTTTTACAACCACATCTTTCCGCAAATCACAAAATTCTTTGCATTCTTCAAAAATCCGGAAAGTCAGAGTGAATTGATAGAAAAGCTTTATATGTTGATAAGTTCTGATGCTGAACTCAAAAAAGAGTTTAAAGCCAGAATCGGGAACCGGGAGATATTTAAATACATTAAAGATACCCTGGAAAACAGCCGGAATATTTTACTGGTACTGGATAACGAAAAAACCGAATTGCCGGAAATTATTAAAACCTACACTGATACCTGGGGAAAAATTGTGAAAGTCACCTTACTCAAAGAATATTGCAACGGTGCCGATAGTATTATAAGTCTTTCGCCTGAATTTGAAAGTATTGATACAGTCGATTTAACGGCAAAACCTGAAGAAACAGTTACTACATACACCGAGAATTATCATTTGGAAGGAGTTAATGAAGAAATTAAAGAAATCTATAACTTAATTCAGAAAAGTTTAAATGAGAAAATTAGTGATTTAAAATTCAATCCTTTACGTTATTATATTTCGTTACGGAAAAAACGCAATTTCGCATTTATTTACATTCGTAAGAAGAAAATAACCATCGTTGCGATGATGGATAAATTAAAAATCGAGGAACGAATCAAAAATCATCAAATCAGTTCTTTATCCGAAAGTGTTCAGAAATTTTATAACGGTCCTTGTGCAGAAATAATCATTACAGATAATAACAATTTAGACGAGGTAATCAACCTATTGGTAGAAATTCAAAAATAACCCTGATTTATGACAGAATCAAAACACATAATAAATGTCCTTACCTTCTCACATCCTGAGAAAGAGATAACCTTTGGCTTTAAACTGAAAAAAACATACGGTGATAGTCCTTTACGCCGGGGTGAATTTCCAAAAGAATTATGGAACAACCATCAAACGGAGTTAGCTGACGTTAAACAGCTTTACTGCAATTTTGCAACTGCAGAAAACTGCGATTTCGTAACCAATGTTGACTTTTCAAAAAGTATCTATTTTGCCAAACATTATTACCATTTCCGAATAGCCGGATATTTTAAGGAGGTTGCCCACGTGGTACACCCCAATTTTATAAATGCAGCGGTAATCTGGTTCGAAAGTCAGGCAGAATCAACAGCTGAATATACACTTTACTACAAGTTTACGCTGTCTGTTAGGTTAGCATCAATCACCGAAAAACCCGAATTAATTGTTTCTTTTGATGGTACATCGAAAGTATTAAAAGAGAACGTTTTGCAACTGGTTTCTGAAGACATATCAACCGACAACCTGAACTGGCTGGTTCGTAATGGCGAATTAATCAATTACGATGAGTTTACTGCTGAGGATAACAATCATCTCGATGAATTTTATCCCGTTCTCTATCCTGATTTGGCAGATGCTTTAAAATATCCACCGGAACCGCCAAAAAAGAACGACGACAGGTATGCCAATTATTATAAAAATATAAATGGATTGCTGACAAAATACCTTAATACAGAAGAATTTAAAAAGGTTATCCCCCACTCCGGCATTTGGCACGGGTTGGAATCAGTTTCGGTAACTTCCGTAGGAACCAATTTGTTAAAATTCGGTCGCGGCACACACACCGACCCTTATGAAGGATTAAAGACATATAAACCCTGTGAAACCGCACCCGCTGGCCACTATCGGTTCTTTTTCATCTGTCACGAATCTGACAAGGAAACGGCAAGAACCTTTCATAAATATTCAAAAAAGTTTGAAGGTCACGGCTTTATTGACTTTGCTGTATTTTTGTCGTTACCGGTGACCTATGACGAAAAGCTTCACATCTTTTTTAAAAATAAGGATAATCCAATTCCTGAAATTCAGGAAAAACTTTCAGAAACGAGCCTGATTCCAAATACAAACTATCTGGCGATTTACATCAGTCCTTACAGTAAATACGAACCCGACCCGGTCAAAAGACATTATTATTTTCGCATAAAACAACTTTTGCTGCAATACAAAATCAGCTCACAGGTAGTTTATAACCAGAATATTAATAAGGAGAATTTCAAATTCAGTGTTTCCAATATTGCTGTCGCAATACTGGCAAAACTGGGCGGCATTCCGTGGCGCTTGGACCGCGAAATTAACAATGAACTGATTGTCGGAATTGGTGCATTCAAAACCAGGAAATACAACGTACGCTACATTGGCAGCACTTTTTGTTTTGCCAACGACGGGCATTTTAAAAGCTTTAATGTGCTTCCGGCCGAGAATCATACCCTTTTGGCAGGTGCCATCCGTGAAGCCGTGGAAGCATATAAAAACCAGCATCAGGCAACTGACCGCCTTATTATCCACTTTTACAAGCGAATGAGCAACAGGGAAATGGCAACAATAATCCGGCAGTTAAAATCAATCGATAAAAATATTCCAATTATAATTGTTACCATTAATAAATCAGAATCAAGCGACCTCGTTTTGTTTGATATGGATTATAATCATAAAATGCCATACAGTGGAACCTACATCCCGATTGGTATGAACAGTTATATTCTTTGTAACAACACCCGTTATAAACCATCGTTGAATGGTGAACATTCCATAACTGAAAAAGAAGCAGAACTTAAACAGTTGGCAAAACAATTAAAGTCGTTTCCGTTGCCGGTGAAGTTACATATTCAGTCAACCGACCAAACAATCATTAATAACCCTGAAGAAGTAAAGAAATTAATCGACCAGGTATATCAGTTCAGCCGCATGTACTGGAAATCTGTTTCACAACAGAGCCTTCCGGTAACAACAAAATACCCCGAAATGGTGGCAGAAATCTTCCCCCACTTCGAGGGCGGCAAAATCCCCGAGTTCGGCAGAAATAATTTGTGGTTTTTGTAAACTTTAACATAAAATATGGAACACCCAAATAGTATCTATGCTAACACGGTGGTTTAGCCCCCTATAAATCGGACAATTTTATTTTGGATTACAAAAGTACCCATAATTCTTTATAATATTGCATCAGCAAGGAACGACCGACGGTGA
>JAGUXE010000381.1 GCA_020061995.1 Ignavibacteriales bacterium
TTCAGCAAGCAGTTTCTGGGCTCCTTTTGGACCTATGCCCTGGGCCCCGGGCACGTTATCAGATGAATCTCCCACAAGAGACAGAAAATCAACCATCTGTTCCGGCGCCACTTTGAATTTATTTACTACGGATGCATAATCAATAAAATCAGGGCTGTTTGCGTCCCATAACTGGACTTTTTCACTGACAATCTGTATCATGTCTTTGTCCGTTGTTACTATGACCGCGTCAAATCCGCTTTCACCCGCTATTCTGGCAATAGTTGCCATTATGTCGTCTGCTTCCACTCCATCGGCAAATATTGAACTCAAGCCAAGGGCTAAAACGATTTCTCTTGCAACTTGAAGCTGGTTTTTCAATGAGTCCTCAATTTCTTTTCTGTTTGCTTTGTATTCAGGAAAGATTTTGTCCCTTGCGGTTTTCCCGGGGGAATCAAAACAGACTGCAAAATAATCAGGCTTTCGTTCCCGAAGGATTTTCAAAAGCATTCTGGTAAAACCATACAGCGCTCCCACCTCTTCCCCTCTGGATGTCGTCAGTTTAGGAAGGGCGTGATAGCTCCTGTGCAAAAAACCGTGAGCGTCAACGATATATATTCTTTTTTCAACCATTTATGCGAGACTCTTTTTAGGAATTAAAATAATAAAAACGTGAAGTGTAGCAGTAGAGTTACCATTCGCCAAACTAAAGTAAAGACTAATGATGACGGCGATAACAGAAACGATTACAGCGATAATTTTTCTCCAATGAAACAGCGCCGTAATCTCACTTAAAATAGTTGTAATCATGCCCCTGAAGGTAGTTTTTCAGGGACAATTAGTTATGATTATATAGTAATTGTTGTCTTTAGATTGATTGACTTCTTGAAAGTTTTTACACGTTTTTCAAAATCATTATCCTTTAAAATATGCTTTTTAGGCTTTATAGTATCTTCTTTAATAGTTTTGTTGTTTGTTTTTATTTTTTGGTTTTTTGAGTCGTGTTTCATAATAGTTTTCCCTCGCCTCGGTTTGATATAGTCTATAATACATCTTAGGATTTACACCCTCATAACGTTTTAATGTACAGACTTTAGTTTCATTAAACATTTCGGATGATTCCTTCATGGGGTATGACTCCAAATATATGACCTCTTTAATCCCAGAATTTACAATCATTTTAGCACACAATAAACAAGGATAAAGGGTAGTGTATAATTTCATGCCCTCTAGACCTATGCCACCAAGCCTTGCGGCTTGTAAAATAGCAGATTCTTCTGCATGGACGGCCCGGCATAAATCCAAGAAACGTCCGGGTAAATATTTGTTATCATGCTTACATTTAGAGCAAACAAAATTCTTTTTAGACAGCTTTTTACCACACCTTCTACAATATAAACAATTTTCTAAAAACGCTTTTTTTATTTTATTCCGCTCACATTTTACTTTTATTTCCTCAAATTTATCTTTACAATGTTTCGCTCCAATTGGAACATCATTCCAGCCAGTAGCAATTAGGTAATATTGTGATATAAGAGAATCTTCTATCTCGGTTTTTCGTTCAGATACTATAACAGCTCCAACTTTTCGTTCTACACAAGAAGAACTTAAGGCAATGGTATGAGATTGGTGCATAAATAACTCATCAGGAATTGCTATTCTACAACCGGGGGTTTTCATTATTTCAACATAGCGATCCACTTTCTCACAATATCGCTTAATAGCAGGCTCATTTCGTAATGTCCCAAGAATAAATGGTTCATTACTATTTAAAAATATATCTGCCAAATCCATGCATTGCTTTACTTGTTGTCCCTCTGGATTATTTTTATCTTCCTTATCCCTTTGTTCGTCAATATCAAATTGTTTGCGGTCATCCTCATAGAGCGCAGACATTCTTGCCCATCGCACTTCAGTTTCAGCATCAATGGAAATTAAGAAGAATTTTTGTTTGAATTCATCTTGAAAAAAATTAACTTCTGCTGGATGTCTTATGCCGTCAACTGCGATATATTCTTCGTGTTCTGTTTCTTTAATTTTATCCAATACTTCTTTTGCCAAATAATCCACTTCTTTATCTTTTCTTATCTCGTCGCCGACATCTTGTAAGATTTGTCTTTTCCATCTTTGAGTTTGCTTGTTTATGTTGGGATATTTTTTGAGCGCCTGCTTCTTAACAAAATCTGAAAGCGAAAAAGTCTTAATATTTTTTGTAGCAAGCCATTGCAATGTGGTTGTGCAACCAGAACCAAATCGTCCTGTTAATCCAATAACAATTTGTTTATCTCCCATTTTATTTTTGTTAAATAAATAATTTATTAAGATAAAAGATTATCCAGAAACTTCTGGATTTCCTCTTTCGGCTGAAGGCCGACGAGTTCCTGCACTACCTTTCCCTCCTTGAAGAACAGAATCGTCGGTATTGCAGTGATGCTGAATTTGGATGCAGTATCCGGATTGTCGTCCGTATTGAGTTTGCAGACCTTTACTTTTCCTGCATATTCACTGGCGATTTCTTCTATGGTCGGCGCAATCATTTTGCACGGGCCGCACCACGGAGCCCAGAAGTCAACCATGACCGGGATTGAGCTTTTTAATACCTCCTGGTCAAAATTTGTGTCGGTTAGTTGTATTTCATCAGACATATATTTTCCTTATCTGGAAATTATTTATCCTTAATCTCATAAGATGTTGTAATTGTTTCTATGAGCCGGAGCAACGACAAAAATCTACACTCCTGCTTTTCATAAGCAGTTTATCAGATATGACTATGCTTGGAAGAAATTTTTTTAAGCAAGATTCTTTTAAATCACTTTCTTGGTAACCAGAATTTCCATTTATCATAACACCGTGAAAAATCTGGAAATTGCGGACCCACAGCATATTGATATGAACCACTATATCCTTCTGGTATATTAGTAGGAGCAACTTCATGAAAAACTAATTGTGCTATAGGTATTCCTGGATAGAGAATCAATGGAATTTCTCCTGAATTAATAATTTCCAACGCTATAACTCCCTTAAATCCCGGATCAATTTTTGTCGCTGTTGCAATAATTAAACCAATACGTCCCCAAGTGGATTTACCTATAACATAGCACATAAGAGTGTTAGGAAGTCCAATATATTCAAAAGTGCTTCCTATAACAATTTGGTTAGGATGCAACACTAATTTTTCATTAAAATTTATTCTAATCTTTTCATAATAACTTCCTACCTTTTTTGTAAATTCTTCTTTCTCGGAAATATCAAGCACAGAAAAGCATTGTTTGCGCATAATAATAAACTCCGTCCCAAGTCTTACATCTACTGATGAAAAGCCAAGAGATTCATTATGGTCAAACAATGGTGTGATAACCAATTTTTCTTTTAAAGATTCGTTGTTTAAGTATTCTTTAATCTTTTCTTTGTTTAGAACGCTCATTTCATTTTTTCCACTCGTTTTCTATTTTTGAATATTCCATTGCTTTTAAAGTCAAGTAATTAACTTTTTTTCTATCTTCAATCGCTTGTAAAATAGTTTTATCTAATTTATCTTTATCTAATTTATCTTTTATAAAAGATATTCCCTTAGTTTTATATATCTTATAAAACCATGCAGCATTTATTATTTGCGGCAAAGAGGCAGTTTCTCTATTATCTAATATTTTTTCCTTTGCATTAGGAGGAATTCCAATTTCAATGCGCTCTATAAGTTCAGGTAATATTTTATATAAATTATCCGGGTTAAGTATTAATCCCTTTTGCGATAAATTTTCTTTAAAATCAGAAATATATTTATCAAGATGGTGAGTAATATCATTATAAGCGATTTCTAAGATAGGTTTTTCTATTTTTTCTTCATTTACTATTTTCTCTATTTCACCTTCTAATTTAATAAATGTATCTATGTTCTCGTATGTTATAGTCTTTATTAAGTTATCTACGAATTTCTGATATTCCTGTATTGGATTTGAATAATTTCCAAACTTATTTAAAAGATCTTCATTAAAAAATTCTTTTATTTGTTCATAGACACATTTAATACGTAATAACCATGGGGGATAATATTTGTTGTTTTCGCGAGGACAGTCATACAAGCCTTTAAATTGTGTAGATATTTCAATAAGAGAAAATAGCATAGCAGGGCCAAATAATAAAGCACCTATGATATCTGATAATATTTCCTCCAATCCTCTACGCCAATATCTTAACGCCTTTTGAGAATAATATTCCTCTTCTAGCACTGCCATATTGGTATTCTTCACGAATGTTTCTATATCATTTCTAATTCTCTTTAGAAATTTTTTTTCCTCGGTTTCAATATATTTATTTATAGCAAGATGTCCAATCTCATGCCCGACAAGACAATGAAGTAAGATATTAGTCCTTTCAAGTTGTGGAAAAGAGACAATATAAAAATGTTCACCCAATTCTTTTAATACATTTTTTAATTCATTATCTGGTGCAGGAAACCCCTTCATAAAATTATCAAACACTTCTTTCATATCCATCATCATAACTGTATAATTATAATGCCATTTGGCTCGCAACATGACTTTAGTATTTTCAGTGAGTAGTTTTTGGGCAATATTTTCAAACAATTCAATACTGCTCCATGGAACCCTCTGAGTTTTTGCTCCTTCAATAAATCGTAAATATGCTCCAAGTTCCCGTATTACATAATCTATGTCTTGTATGTGTTCAAAACTCTCTCGTAATTTCTGTTTTACATAATTTATATCTTGATTTTGTTGATCTTGTAGGTATTTAAAAATATTTTGTATATCATCTTGATTTAAACTTTCTTTGATTCTCCTTTCAAAAAAATCACATATATTGATAAACGTTTTCAGCAATTTAATTGGTTGTTCTGAAGGAAATTCATCATAAAAGTATGTTTCACATCGCCTTTTAATTGTATGTATACGAGATATAACTTCAATGATATATTTATTGATTTCTATAACATTCATTTATTGGTATCTTTCTCTTTCAATATCCTTACGAAAAGCATTTTTTAATTCTATAAAGAACCATCGTATTTCCTCTGTTCTTTCTTTTGATAGAAATTTATATGCATTAATATTTTTAATATCTTTTAATACTTCGGTAAAAA
>JAGUXE010000023.1 GCA_020061995.1 Ignavibacteriales bacterium
AAGGTTTTGAAATTGAAAAGAATATCGGCAGCGGATGGTCAAAGATCGGCTATATTGCAGGTAAAGGAACATCAACTGAACTTAACAAATATACATATAGCGATGATCTAAGCAACATGGATGCTGCAGCTATTTCTTATCGTCTACGTCAAGTTGACTTAGATGGTACAGCTCATTATTCAAAAGTTGTTAATGTTGACTTTACACCAAGTCCAAAAGAATTCGCTTTAACTCAGAATTATCCAAATCCGTTCAATCCGACAACAACAATCAGCTTTACTGTTCCAAAACAAGATAGAGTAAAAGTTGTTATCTATGATGCAATGGGAAGTATCGTTAATGAAATTATGAACGATGTAGTTCCTGCCGGTAAACATCAAATCACCTGGAATGGTGTTGATGGTAACGGTTCAAAAGTTGCAAGCGGTATTTACTTCTATAGATTAGAATCTTCAACCACTACTTTAACCAAGAAGATGGTCTTAATGAAGTAATTTTTGGTATTAGTCGAACAAAAGTAAATGTTCGCATTCAAAACTTGAAAAGGGCGGTTGTTGCAATCGCCCTTTTTCTTTTTAAATATTTTTGAATTAAGAAAAACATCTTAATTTCAACCAGGGGAATTAATTAATATTTTTTATTCGGCGAAGCGAATTTCTTTACCGCAGGTCTTCTAAATATCTTGTTCAACTTAACCCTTTTTATTAGCTTTGTTACCGAAATAACAATGTTTAAACCAAAGAGGAATTTTATGATAAAAAGTAGTATTGAAAATGCTATCAATAATCAAATTAATGCTGAATTATATTCATCATATTTATATTTATCGATGTCTGCCTATTTTGAAACAAAGAGTTTAACAGGATTTGCTAAATGGATGTCTATCCAGTCAAAAGAAGAATATGCACATGCGATGAAATTTTATGCTTATTTAATTCAAAAAGGTGGAAAAGTCAAGTTCTCCAAGATTGACGAACCGAAACAAGAATGGAAATCACTTCTTGATGTATTTGAAGATACTTATGCTCACGAGCAAAAAGTTTCTGCAAGTATTAATGAGATAGTTGATCTTGCTTTACAGGAAAAGGATCACGCGACAGTCAGTTTTTTAAACTGGTTCGTTACTGAACAAGTGGAAGAAGAAGCAACGGCTCAAAAACTTGTTGATGATCTTAAGTTAATTGGAGATAATAATTCAGGTTTATTTATGATGGATCGTGAGTTAGGACAAAGAGCTTCAGCACCTGCCGGTGAAGCTGAATAAAATAATTTTACCCTTCCATATTTAAGGAAGGGTTTTCTTTTTAATAATCAAAGTTGAATATGGCTGTTTTAGTTACAGGGGGAGCCGGTTATATCGGCTCTCACACTGTTAAATTACTTTTGCAAAATAATGTTGAGGTGATTGTTCTCGATAATCTTTCACGCGGACATATTGAGGCAATCCCGCCCGGAGTTCCGTTTGAAAAAGTGGATTTACTTAATTATCATGAGTTACTCAACGCTATAAAAAAGTATGAAATTGATTCGGTTATTCATTTTGCCGCATTTGCTTATGTTGGTGAATCGGTAGATAATCCCTCTGTTTATTATCAAAACAATGTTGTGGGTACATTTAATTTATTAAATGTAATGAAGGATTTAAATATTAAAAATATTGTTTTTTCATCAACATGTTCGGTTTACGGAAATCCTGACCGGGTACCGATTTCAGAAAATGAATCAACAAAACCGATTAATCCGTATGCAGAAACAAAACTAATAATAGAACATATGTTAAGAGATTTCGAATTTGCTTATGGATTTAAATATATCGCATTAAGATATTTTAATGCTGCCGGAGCAGATCCTGATGGAATAATTGGAGAAAGCCATGACCCTGAACCACATCTCATTCCTTTAATTCTTAGGACCACATTAGGCTTGAGACCTGCAATTTCTGTTTTCGGCTCTGATTATGAAACTCCGGATGGGACATGTATTCGTGATTATATTCATGTTAATGATCTCGCCAATGCTCATTATTTGGCTTTGAATTATTTAAAGAAAAATCAATCTTCCCAAATAATTAATCTTGGAACAGGTCACGGTAACTCAGTTTTAGAAGTTATCAAGAGAGCAGAAAAAGTGACAAGCAAAGAGATTAAAATTGAGTTCGCAAAAAGACGGGAAGGTGATCCGGCGGTTTTGGTAGCAGATAATAAAAAAGCTAAGGAAATGATCGGATGGCAACCGATATTCACAATTGATGATGTTTTATCTCATGCCTGGAAATGGCATTGTAATCCGAAATATTAGAAAGGGAAAATAATTATATGAAGGGAATTATACTTGCTGGCGGAGCGGGATCTAGATTGTATCCAGTATCGCAAATTTACAGCAAACAACTGACACTCATTTATGATAAGCCACTTATTTATTTTCCACTGTCGATACTAATGCTTGCAGGGATTAGTGAAATTCTAATAATTTCAAACGAAGAAACAATCCCGCATTATCAGAAACTTTTCCAAAACGGAAATCATTTGGGACTTTCAATTTCGTATGAAGTACAAAAGGCACCGAATGGTATTGCTGAATCATTTATTTTAGGTGAATCGTTTATTGGAAAAGATCCCGTCTCATTGATTTTGGGTGATAACATATTTTATGGTTATCTTGACTTCTTTTATAATGCAATCGAAAAGAATGAAGGGGCAACAGTCTTTGGATATCGGGTTAACGATCCGGAGCGTTACGGTGTCGTTGAATTTGACAAAGAAGGAAAAGCAATTTCGATAGAAGAGAAACCGCAAAATCCGAAATCAAAATTTGCTGTTCCCGGTTTGTATGTTTACAATAATGAAGTTGTCGAAATTTCTAAAAACTTAAAACCGTCCCCAAGAGGTGAGTTGGAAATTACTGATGTTAACACAACTTATTTAAACGAAGGTAAATTGCGTGTTGAGAAAATAGGACGCGGAGTTGCATGGCTTGATACCGGGACTCCCGAAGCGTTATTGCAAGCATCAAATTTTTTTGGTGCAATAGAAGATCGGCAAGGATTAAAAGTAGCTTGTATTGAAGAAGTAGCTTATTATAAAAAGTTTATTACACTAGAAAATCTTGAAACAGTAACAGGAAAAATGCCTAATTGCATGTATCGTGACTATCTTCTTAAAGTTATAGCAGAAGCAAAGGAGTGATAATTGGATATTGTTGAAAAAAGAATTGATGAGATTATCGTTCTAAAACCAAAAGTCTTTGGCGATTCACGCGGATACTTTTATGAACAATATAGAGAAGATGTTCTCCATTCACTTGGTATTAAAGAACCTTTTGTTCAGGACAATGTCTCGAAATCTGTAAAAAACACAATAAGAGGTTTACACTATCAGGTTGGTGACTTTACACAGGGGAAACTTTGCCATGTTTTATTTGGTAAAGTTTTAGATGTGGCTGTGGATATAAGATTTGGTTCACCAACATTCGGTAAACACTACTCAATAGAATTATCTGATGAAAACCATTTATTCTACTGGATTCCGCCCGGTTTTGCTCATGGATTCGCTGTCCTTTCTGATGTTGCTCTGTTTCATTATAAATGTACTTCGTACTACAACAAGGATTCTGAAAGGTCTATTCTATATAACGATCCCGATCTTGCAATTGATTGGAAAACTGAAAATCCGGTTGTGTCTGATAAAGATTTATTAGGAACTAAATTTTCTGAAATTGAAAAAGATTTCATTTATCCTCTCGAGAATAAGTATTTATAATTTATTTAAGAAGCAATAAGGTTAAATGACATTTTTAAACCCCGCAATATTGTTCGGGCTATTGGCAGCCTCAATTCCCATTCTAATTCATCTTCTGAATTTACGTAAACTTAAGAAAATTGAGTTCAGTACTCTTATTTTCTTAAAAGAACTTCAAAAGAATAAAATTAGAAAGATCAAGATTAAACAATGGTTACTCCTTCTATTAAGAGTGCTTTTAATCCTTTTTATAGTTTTGGCATTCGCTCGCCCCACACTAAAAGGAATTGCTATTGGAGGAACGGCTTCAACTGCAAAAACTACAGCTGTATTTATAATTGACGACACCTTCAGTATGGGTTTACTTAATGCAAAAGGTTCGTTTTTAAATCAATCGAAAGAAATTATAACAACAATTCTAGATGAATTTCAAGAGGGAGATGAAGTTGCACTTGTGCGAGTTTCCGACCTGAGTAAAGAAGAAATAAAGTTATCAACCAACATTAGCGATCTAAAAAAACAAATTAAGGAAGTGGAAATTTCTTTTGTGAGCGGAGCACTAAATAATGCATTTGTGAAATCTGCTCAAATGATAGGGCAATCGCTTAACTATAATAAAGAAGTTTATGTCTTTAGCGATTATCAAAAGAGCAGACTGGCAGATGAAAAAGTATTCTCAGATATGAGTCAGTTTTATAATGAAAATGTGAAACTGTATCAATTTCGCTTTGGTAAAGAAAGTGTTTCCAACTTTTCAATCGATGATTTTGTCATTAACACAAAAATCTTCGAGAAAAATAAATTGCTGAATGCTTCAGCGGTTGTACGTAATCATTCTGATGGCGATGTGAATAATTTAGTTATCTCCCTCTTTATAAATGGAAGAAGGATGACACAAAAAAGTGTTTCGTTAAGTTCGGGCGAATCAAAAGAAGTTATTCTCGAAACAAATATAACTCAATCAGGTTATCAAGATTTATTCGTTGAAATTGATGATGATGAATTAATTAATGACAATAAGAGGTATGCAAATATATATGTCCCTGATGTTTTTAATGTTTTAATTCTTTCGGCTGAAAAGTCAGATTCCCGATATATCGAATTGGCTTTGGAAGCAAGTAACTCTAATGATAATATAAAAATCGATAATAAAAATGTAACGCAATTAAACGGATTGGATTTATCAAAGTATTCATCAATATATATAACCGGATTCGATAAGATAACTCAATCAGATAATCTTAAAAACTATCTATTGCAGGGGGGTGGCATTGCTATCTTTCCGGGAAGTAAAAGTGATATTAAAGGATTAAACTCATTTTTAAATTCGGTTGAGATTCCACAATTTAAGTCATATGTTAACTCAAAGAGTAATAATCAATCAATCAGCTTTCGTCAAATTGATTATGAGCATCCGTTATTTAGCGAATTATTTGCAAATAGGAATAATCAAAAAATCGAATCACCTGAAATATATTCATATTACACTCACTCGACTCAAGGGAAAGGGAAGAATGTAATTGATTTATTTGATCAGTCGACTTTTCTCTCAGAGTATAAAAATGGGGATGGCAAAATACTTCTCTATTCTATTGTTCCGGATATGACTTCTTCTACTTTTCCCATCAAAAGTATTTTTGTTCCATTAATGTTTAAATCACTACTTTACCTCTCATCTCAACAAAGAGAGAATGTGAAATATGTAACTGGACAAAAAGTAGAATTACCGGTAAAAACATTTATCAGCAAAAGTGCTAAAGCAGTTTATCCTGATTTAACTGAAGAGTTTATGAATATAGACTCAGAATTTTATATAAACTATTTCCCTTTTCATAATACACGACAGGCGGGGAACCATAAGTTTTATGCAGGTGATAAATTAAGTGAGTCAGTTTCGATCAATGTGGATAATCGTGAGTCAAAAACCGAATATTTAACAGAGGATGAGATTCTTGAATATCTTAAACAAATAAATTTCAAAGGGGCGCAAACATTTGTTGATATAAATTCGGATGTTATTCAAGTTATTCAGCAAGCGCGTTATGGCTCTGAATTGTGGAAATTATTTTTAGTTTTTGCCCTCATCATAGCAATAATTGAGATGTTAATCGCAAGAAACACTAGAAAAGATATTATAGAAGTCACAAATAAGTAATTCACTCACCTTGCGCAGCAGTCATGCTGAATTCATTTCAGCATCTAAATATTCTGAGAAAACAGATTCTGAAACAAGTTCAGAATGACACATAGTGTTTTTTTCATATCATATGCGTGAAGTGACTAATTCAATTAAAACGTGAAAGAATTTCATCACAAACAGCGAACCCTTTTGGAGTAAGCTTAATAATATTATTGTTGTTCATAATGAGTTGGTCAACTTCTAATTGATTCAACATTTCACGGTTTCTTATCAACCAATTATTACCGAATTTGTTAATAAATTCATCTACCAATAAACCGCGACTTCGGAAAGCCAGAAGAAGATATTCTTCTTCTTTTTGAATATCAGATATAACTTCAGAATTTATAACCGCGTTTCCATTCTTCTGTATTGCATCAATATACATCTTGAGGCTGGACAGATTACTCCATCTCATGCCATTCATAAACGAATGTGCTGATGTCCCGAAACTGAGGTAGTCTTTATGATGCCAGTAAGCATTATTGTGTACTGACTCAAATCCTTCATAACAAAAATTGGAAACTTCGTATTGTTTCATTCCTTTGTTTAAAATGTACTCAATCGTCATTTCGTATAAATCGGCATCGTGATCTTCGTCTTCAAGTTTTACTTTTCCGTCGAGCACCATTTTATTTAGGATTGTTCCTCTTTCCAGAATTAAGCTATAAGCGGAAATGTGTTTAATGGGAAGCGAGAATGCGGTATCCAAATTGTAAAGCCATTTCTCTTTGTTTTGTCCGGGCAGATTGAAAATAAGATCTATGCTAATATTATCGAAACCCGCATCCCTGGCGTTATAAACAGTCTCAATTGCTGTTTGGCTTGAATGAATTCGTGTGAGAAATTTTAATTCATCGTCATTAAAGGATTGAATGCCGATACTTATTCGATTAACTCCGATTTCCTTAAATGAAAGAAATTTTTCTTTAGTAACAGTTCCGGGATTTGTTTCGATTGTTATTTCAGAGTTCACATCAATTTTAAATCTACTTTTGAGATGTGAAATTATCTCACTTAAATATTCGGGTTCCATGAGCGATGGAGTTCCGCCACCAAAGTATATTGTATTGAAGGTGTGAGAGTCGGAATATTGTTCGGAATAAAAATCTATCTCGTTTTTCAGCGCAGATAAATAAGTTTCAACATTATCAGAAGTAATGATAGAGTAGAAATCGCAATAGATACATTTATGATCGCAAAAAGGAATATGAATATAAAGAGCCGATTTGTTAATCATAAATTTCTGTTTTAATTTCGGATGAAGTTAAAAGTCGTCGTAAACGGGCTCATTATCTTTTAATGCATAATAATATTCTTGTGCACGTATTTCCGTCACACTCGAATTAATTTTTTTATCTTGTTCTTCATCTATTAAAAAAAGGAGTCTGATACTTTGATTTTTAGGTAATAGTTTAATTATTTCTTCGGGAATACAAATCTTCCCTTTATTATCAGTTTTGATCATGAATTCAAATGCTTTCATAAGAAATCCCCTTTCTTGAAAGATTATTATTTTAGTCCCATTAATTCACGGGCACCGTTAATACTTGAATCAGTAACCTCTTCACCGCTCATAAGTTTAGCAACTTCACGGATTCTCTCCTGATCATTCAATGGTCTTATTGAACTTACAACTCGATTATCAGTCGTACTTTTTTCAACGGCGAAATGAGAATCTCCTAACCCTGCTATTTGCGGTAAATGAGTAATAGCAATTATCTGATGAAATTTTGCTAAAGATTTTAGTGCAATGCCGACCTTTTGTGCGATTCTTCCACTTACACCAGTATCAATTTCGTCAAAAATTAATAGAGGTAGTTTATCATTTTTTGCAAGAGATGATTTGAGAGCAAGCATTACTCTGGAAACCTCACCGCCAGAAGCTACTTTTGCCAAAGGTTTTAAATCTTCACCAATATTGGTGGAAATGAAGAATTCGACTTTATCAACTCCATGATTGTCATAATGAAGCGGGGTTTCGTCAACTATAATAAAATTATCACTCCCGTTATCAACTTTATTTTGCTTGATAGAAACTTCGAATCTTGCTGAGTTAATACCGAGTGATGATAATTCCGAAATAACTTCTTTAGTAATAGTTTTTGAAGCACCAATTCTTGTTTGGGTCAATTTTGAGGCTGCTATTCCGCACTTCACACGCTGCAAGTTCAATTGATTTTGCAATTCTTTTTTATTCTCTTCAAATGATTCAGCTAAGTTTACTTCCTCTCCGATTCTTTTTCTGTACTCGAGCAGACTTTTAATACTTCCGCCAAACTTTTTCTTTAATGAATTAATTGAAGTTAATCTTTCTCTCATCTCATTTAGCTTTGACGGATCGATCTCAATTTTCGATTTGTAACTTCTAACAAATGATTTAATATCGTCTACTAAAGATATTGCTGTAGAAGTTTCTTGTAAGATTTCATGAAATGTTTTATCAATCTCTGCCAAACGCTGTATGTCCGTCTGTACCTTTGCAAGTGAATCGTAGATAGAATTATCATCTTCATAAATTACATTATAAATTGAGGAAGTAAGCTCGAGCAACTTTTCAGAATTTTCAAGAATTTTTAATTCACTAAGTAATTCTTCATCTTCATTTTCCACCGGAGAAATGGAATCAATTTCCTTAATCTGAAAAGAATAAAGTTCCTTTTTCTCTTTAAGAACGATCTCTTTCTCTTTTAACTCTCGTAATTCTTTTTGTGTTTTATGCAGCAGTGAAATGCTGTTTTTGTAATCATTAATCAAATCATCCGCTTGAGAAAAATCATCTAAAAAATCGATATGGGTTTCGGGTTTCAATAAAGATTGGTGTTCATGTTGACCATGAAGATCGACAAGTAAGTTCCCGGCTTCTTTAATTAAATTAAGAGAAACAGGGGTATCATTAATAAAGCATCTGTTAGAACCTTTAACGGAAAGTTCACGACGCATTATTAACTCATCATTAAAATCGATTTCATTCTCTTCAAGAATGGCAGCAATCTTTTTGTTCTTTGAGACATCAAAAATCCCTTCAACTATCGATTTTGCGGCTCCTTTTCTAATCACTTCATTTGAAGCCCTTTCACCCAGCAGCAAACCCATGGCATCAATCAATATCGATTTACCGGCGCCTGTTTCTCCGGTAATGATATTTAATCCGTGACGAAAATCTACATTTAGAGTTTCGATTAAAGCATAATCTTTTATGTAAAGAGATTTAAGCATAAAAATTAAGATTTAGTAAGATGCAACTTAGCGAGCATAATACCGGAGATAGTTTTTGCATCATAAATTTCTCCGTTTTTAATTTTATCTTCGATTTCCTTAAGAGTTAATTCGATGATTTGCATCCCGAATTCTCCTTCTTCACGATTGTGATTGCCGTTCGTTAAATCCTGTGCGAGATAGATATGAAGAGTTTCAGTACAGAAACCGGGAGTAGTAACAATTGCGCCAAGTTTTGTTATTGAATTGGCTTTGTAACCGGTTTCTTCTTGAAGCTCGCGAAGTGCGCAAACCTGAGGGTCTTCTCCTTCATCCAATTTGCCTGCAGGTAGTTCATAAAGAAAACGTTGCAACGGATATCGAAATTGATTTACCATCACGATTTTATAATCTTCCGTTAAAGCAATTATTACTGATCCACCCGAATGAATGGCAACTTCACGAATTCCTTTATTTCCGCTATCATATTCTATTTCATCAACTTGAAGATCAAATACTTTTCCTTGGAAAATCGTATCACTTTTTAAGAGTTTAAAATTCATAAAAATAATGAGATTGAATAACTATGAATTATAATAGGGAATTAATTCACTCCCTAAATACTTTAACAAAGCTGTTACTACACCAAGATCATCGAGATAACCGATAAGCGGAGCAATATCAGGAACCGCATCAATTGGCGAAATAAAATAAACAAGGGCAGCAACTATGATTGCTTTTCTATGCCATGAAACATATTTATCAGTCATGTATCTATACAAAGCAGCAATATCTTTTGCAAAAGAGATTTTCTTGCCGACTTCTTCAAGTTTAAGCCAAATATTAGCTTCAACATAATCAGCTTGTTCTTTTGCCTGTTTATAATTCACTTCCCCCGGTGTAGGGGAATCACCATAATCAATTTCGCGCCATTTAATTTCATTATCTGACATAACAACCTCTTTTAATAATATAAGATTTTAATCACGCTAATTAGACGTTATTAATTTGTACTATTTTTATAAAACTTTCCATACCAATCAAAAACCGTCTTCCACCATAAACGTGCGTTTTGTGGTTTTGCAACAAAGTGAGTTTCATCCGGGAAATATAGGAACTGGCTTGGAACTCCGAGTCTTTGTAACGATGTGAACAATTGGAAAGCTTGTTCTTCAGGAACACGAAAATCGTATGCACCATGCACAACTAACATCGGAGTTTTGCAATTATGAATATATCTGTGGGGTGAAAATTTTTCATAAAGTTGACGGTTTTCCCATGGCGTTCCTTTAAATTCCCATTCGGTAAACCATAACTCCTCTGTTGTTCCATACATGCTTTCTAGATTAAAAACACCGGCATGACTAACTAATGCATTAAATCTATCGGTATGTCCCGCAACCCAGTTAATCATGTATCCGCCATAAGAAGCACCCGCAGCAAATGTATTGTTTTTATCGATGTAAGAAAAATTTTCAATTGCGTAGTCATAAGCATTCATTAAATCAGTGTAAGCTTTACCTCCCCAATCACCTGAAATTTCATCACAGAATTTTTGTCCGTAACCCGTACTTCCTCTAGGATTTGGAGCCACCACAACATAACCTTGTGCAGCGAACGCTTGTACATTCCAGCGATAATGGAAATCATCTCCCCAATTTCCTTGAGGACCGCCGTGAATTAAAAATATCATTGGATATTTTTTTGATTTATCAAAGAATGGGGGTCTTATTAAAACTGATTGAACAGGGGTACCATCTTCACCTTTTGACCAGAAGGTTTCCATATCATTCATCTCAATCTGTTCAAGCCTTGATTTATTGATGAATGTGATTTGTTTCATTGTTTTACCGTCTGCTGAGAGGGAGAAAATTTCATGCGGTAAATTTGTTCTTTGCTGCTTAAAGTAAATAGTTTTACTATCAGATGAAGCATCGATCGAAGTATTGTTATACTCTTTTAATAATGTTGTAACAATTTTAGACTCGACATCTATTTTATAAACTGATTCATAAACTTGATTGGCAGCATTGAAGAAAATAGATTTTGAATCACTGCTCCAAAGCATTTCTGAAACAGAAAGATCTATGTTATCTGTTAAACTTATTGTAGTACCTGAAACTCTGTCATATAACATAAGCCTTTGTTTATCGGCTTCAAATCCTTCTCTTTCCATTGAACAATAAGCTATATATTTTCCGTCTGGCGAATAGATAGGTTGATTATCATTTCCTTTACTAACAGATATTTTCTTAAAAGGAGTTTTGCTCCCCTTTTTTACATCAGAAAGATTAATAGTAAAAATGTCATTGTTTGTGCTGGTTGCAATGAACTCATCCGTATTCATTGTAAAAGCAACTTCATTACCATCAGGGGAAAAGGAAAAGTCCTTCGCCGACCCGAGAGCAATAGGCGGAGTGTCGAATTTAGAACCAAGAGTTAAATCAATAGCTTCTTTATTTTTCAAATCGAATAAGAATAGATGACTTCTTGTATCACCACGCCAATCATTCCAATGTCTGTACATCAACTCTGTAAAAAGACTTGCTTTAACTTTTGATTTCTCTTTAAGTTCATCCTTCCTTTTGTTGCATTCATCATCTGAGCAATCGGGGTGAACTGAAGAGGTGAAAAGAAGTTTAGTTCCGTCATTTGACCAGACATAATCAGAAACCCCTGAATAAACATCTGTTAATTGTGCCTGGTTTGAACCATCAAAATCGGATAACCAAATTTGTCCACCTAGCACAAAAGACAATTTCTTCCCGTCAGGCGTAAATTTGGGTGTGCTTTCATTTTTTTCGCTACCGATGATTAAGCGTTGATTAGTGCCATCTGTATTAATTAAATAAATATCACTATTTCCTTTGTTCAATTCCATACTGTAAGTTGAAAGAGAAAATGCGATTTGTTTATTATCCGGAGAAACAGAATATGTTCCTATTCTTTGCATTGCCCAAAGATCATCAATTCCTAAAATGCGTTTTTGTTGTCCCCAGATGAGTGAAGTAAAAATAATCAGTGAAAAGAGAAGCAGCTTTTTCATTATAACCTCTAAAAATTTAGTTGTACAAAGTTACAGTATTTTTGTGAAAAAATTTATGTAAAAATAGGAGAGGTAAAAGCGATAATTTAAAATTTCTGTAACTTGGAATAAACAGAATTAGGTGAAATATCACTTAATAGATCATCCACTTTGTTTTTATCCCCGAATGTTTTTGCAATATCAGAAAGTAGTTTTAGTTGTAGCTCATTATCGTTTTCTGGGGTAAGTAATAGAACAACTATTTTTGAAGGGATGCTGTCAGCGGCTTCAAAATTAATCTCATTCTTTAATAGTGCAATTGCCACAATCGGTTTCGAAATTTTAATTTTGGCGTGCGGTAAAGCTAATGAATTCGCAATTCCGGTAGGCATTATTTCTTCGCGCTTTAAGACTTCACTTATAATAATTTCTTTATCGATTTTGATTATCTCCGATACTTTTTGCGCAAGTTCAGAAATTAGAGTTGCTTTATCAGTAGCAGATGAAATCATTATTAATTTGGGATCAATTAGTGTGATTAGTTTTTCTTTTCTTTTGTATCTAAGAGCAAAACCAATTAAAGGAGCACTAGTTATGGAAGTTACAAGAGCCATTATAACAAGAGCAACAAAAACCTTCTCTTCTATTATACCGGCATCAAAAGCTAAAATGCCTAAGATGATTTCCATTGCACCGCGTGAGTTCATACCAAATCCGACAGCCAATGAGTCCCATCTTTTTAGCCCACCCAAATAAGCCCCAAGCCCGCAACCGATTATTTTCCCAGCAAATGCAAGTATTAAAAAAACCGCTACGATTACAATATCAAAATGAGCAATAAAGTTAACCCTAAGTCCAATTGAAACGAAGAATAACGGAGCAAAAATATTTGTAATAAATTGATGAATGATTTCACGAGTATGTTGTTTTAAGTGAACTGAATCACCTATAGCAATTCCGGTTATAAACGCACCGAAAATCGCATGAATACCGATATACTCTGTAAATGCGGCTGAAAGGAAACCCGATATTAATATAAAATTAATGACTCCACCAGGGAAAGATAATTTGTTTTGGATTGTTGGTAATATAGAATTAAATATTTTTCTCCCAAAAATTAACATGAAGCTAATAAATGCGAAAGCAAGTAAAAAAGTTGTTTCAAATCCAAATCCGTGATTTGCTGTTCCCATCATTCCCAAAATGATAGAAAAAATAATCCATCCAATTAAATCATCTACCATTGCAGAAGCAATAATGACTGTTCCAATTTCAGTTTTAAGAAGATTAAGATCCATCAAAGTTTTTGCGACGACCGGTAGTGCGGTAATTGATAAAGCGACACCGATGAATAATGCAAAAACCAACTTCTGACTATGGTCAGCTATTCCGAGAAGATCAGGAAAAAAATAACCCATCGAAAATCCAATGAAAAATGGAACCACCAATCCCATTAAACTTGTAGAAATAGCTGTGCGACTCTGCTTTAATACGACACTTAAATCAACTTCCAAACCGGAAACTAGTAATAACATAACAACGGCAATAGTTGTTAAACCTTCAAATGCGATTCCAACATTTTCAGATTGCCTAAATAAATTTTGAAATACTTCCGGCCAAAAAAGGCCCAAAAGAGTGGGTCCGAGAATAATTCCGGCAATAATTTCGCCAACAATTATTGGTTGCTTTACAGAACGTGCTAATTCACCAAATATCCTGGCAAATAGCAACATTACGCTTATTCCCACAAGAAAAAATGTTATGTCGGCGATAGACATTTTCATTATGTTTTATTTTCGCTTGAAAGTTTTATAAGCAATAAAGAGCATGGTAATTCTTTTACAATAAATTCTAAATCATGTTGGAACAATCTATCAACGAATTTTAATGAATGCTTTGGTGCAAGATGTACAAAAATATCTCCGCCGTTTTCGCGTATATATTGGTTTGCCTCCCAACCTTCTTTGCCGTATAAACAGACTGTTTCTACATTGATATTTTTTAATTGAAGTTCTTTGATATAAAGTTTTGTTTTTTCTTCTTCTTCTTGTTGAATTTCCAGTCGGACTTTTTCTGTCCCTTGTGCGGAACCTGTTTCGTATACGGTTGATGCGAGTCCGAGAACCTTAAACTCACGTATGAGAACAAATTCCTTTGCGTTTTCGAGGAGTGCAAATTGGTATGCAAGCTGAATCATTTTTTCGTTTTCAGAAGAAAAATCTACCGATACACAAAACTTATTAAATTTGCTCAATCCGCCGGGTCTGATAGTATGTATTAAAAGACTGCAGGGAGCTTTTCGCATAAGTTTTCTTGCTACTGATCCGATGTAATAATTTATCAACGTCTCTTTTTCTAAAGCACCTGCAATTAAAAGGTTAAGCGAATGTTCTTTTGCTTTTTTAATTATGGCTTTTGCCGGATCACCGCTTCCCCAATCCAACTGAAACGAATTCGTTTCAAGTCCCGAATCAGAGATTAGTTGAAAAAGAGCCGTTTCTTTTTCATCGGTTTTCTCACCGATATGAAACAAAAATAATTCAGAATTAAAAAGTTGTTGAAGACGCTTAGCTTCTAAGAGCAAAGCCTTTCCTGTAGGGGAAAAGGTGATTGCTAGTCCGATTTTTTTGAATGGAAATTCCATATTTAAATACGTAATGTTAAAGAATAATAGCTGTTAATAAGAACTTTAAATTGAACGGAAATAAGATATAAAACAAAATATTTACTTAATAGAAAAATCGTAGTATGAAGGAGACTTTTCAATTCGGAGCGAACATTGTTCCTCTTCCCAAAATATAGTTTGGGTCGAGTTTCTTTTTGATGTCTCGCATTTTATTAACTCCGTCAACTCCAAACATCATTAAGAGATAATCAGTTTTGATTTTCCCGATTCCATGCTCAGCGGAGACGGTTCCTTTTAGTTCAATAGCTTTTTCACAGATATTCTTATATAAACTTTTGCCACGCAAAAACTCATCTTCTGATTTTGGTAGCATGTTTAAATGGATATGCGAATTTCCGAAATGTCCATAACAAACAGAATCAATCCCGCTATCAGCAACCAATCTTTGGCAATAAAAATAAAAGTCCGGGAATACCTCATCGGGGACGGCTACATCAGTACCAAGTTTGCGGAAATTATTTCGGGAAATATATTCATTCACTTTATATGAAATCGCATGACGGAACTCTTTGATTTTTGATTTGTCTGTTTCTTGCATTCCCACCCAAATATTATCAGATTTACCGTTGCATTGTTCAATAAGATTAAACCATTTTTCTGTGAGTGTATCTTCATTATCGATTGTTATTTCTTGCTCAAACCATACCGCACAACTTGCGGTACTATCAATTTCATTGAAATCATCCTTAAGAAATTGTAACGCATTTCTATCGAAAAATTCTAACGCACGAGCTGAAAAGTCATTTTCATGAAGTCTTGATAATTCGCGGCTTCTAGAAACAAAGTTTATTCCATCCTCTTCATTTTCAAAAAAAACCACGCATGACAAAGTGTCAACAGGGGAGGGGAGTACTTTTAATTTTGCTTTTGTAATTATACCAAGCGTTCCTTCAGATCCAATAAATAAATCAATTGCATCCATTTTTTCATGTATAAAATAACCCGAAGCATTTTTTGTTTTAGGCATCTCAATATTAGGTATTACAACATCTATACTTATTTTCTCTTTTGTAAGAAGTGTAAGTTTATTTTGGGCCGCAAAACATTTGCCTCTTTCTAATTCTATTTCATCTCCTGTAGGAAGAATAATAGTTAAAGATAAAACATAATCCCGAGTTGGACCATATTTAAAAGTTTTTGCCCCCGAGGCATTTGTTGCAATTGTTGCTCCGATAAAGCAGTTTTGCTCGGTCGGATCGGGGGGATAAAGTAAATTTTGCTCTTTTAGTTTTTCAAGCATTGTTGAAAGAATTACACCGGTTTCAACCACAATGAAATGCTTTTCTCCATTAATTTCAATTATTCGATTTAATTTCTCAGTTGATATTAGAACTCCGTTATCGGGTACCCGAGCTCCGGTTAAACCGGTTCCGTTTCCGGCAACTGTAATCGGAGTTTTTTTTGCATTAGCTTCTTTAATTATCGAAATTATTTCATCTTCATTCTCAGGGAAATAAACAACATCGCAATTCCCTTTATAATTTGAAGCATCAACTAAAAATGATTCTATTTCGTCCCGGTTTGTTTTTTTTATCATAGCATATCTATTTTAATAATTTACTATCTTTTTCTTCACTAAGATCAAAAATAGGAAAATCATTTAAATATTATTTCGTAATTTTGAACAAATTATTAAAATATCATCAAGAGGAAAATATGACACCAAATTTGGATATGATTAAAAAAGTCTATGCTGAATTTCAGTTCAAAGTTGATCACGCCAGAAAACTACTTGGCAGACCACTAACATATACTGAAAAAATATTATACACACATTTATGTGAATTACCTTCAAAAGAATTACAACGCGGTAAAGATTATGCAGATTTAGCCCCAGACAGAGTAGCAATGCAAGACGCTACAGCGCAAATGGCATTGCTTCAATTTATGTCAGCCGGAAGAAAGTCAACAGCCGTTCCGTCAACCGTCCATTGTGATCACCTTATTCAAGCACAAGTTGGAGCAACTGAAGATTTGCTTCGAGCAAATAATGAAAATAAAGAGGTATATGATTTTCTTGAAAGTGTTAGTCAAAAATATGGAATTGGTTTTTGGAAACCCGGAGCAGGAATTATCCATCAAGTAGTTCTAGAAAATTATGCTTTCCCCGGTGGAATGATGATTGGTACAGACTCACACACACCAAATGCAGGAGGACTCGGAATGATTGCCATTGGTGTTGGTGGTGCGGATGCTGTGGATGTTATGGCCGGAATGCCGTGGGAATTAAAATGGCCTAAACTTATCGGTGTTCATTTAACAGGAAAACTATCAGGCTGGGCTTCTGCAAAAGATGTAATTTTAAAAGTTGCCGGACTCCTTACAGTTAAAGGAGGAACCGGCGCGATAGTGCAATATTTTGGTGAAGGGGCAACTTCTCTTTCATGTACAGGTAAGGGAACAATTTGTAACATGGGGGCTGAAATCGGTGCTACCACATCTGTCTTCCCATTTGATGAGAGTATGGTTAGATACTTAAAATCAACTTCAAGAGAAGATCTTGCTGAACTTGCTTCTTCAATGAAAGATGTTTTAACAGATGATTCTGAAATTTATAGTGATTATTCAAAATATTTCGATCAGATTATCGAGATAAACTTAAGTGAACTTGAACCAATGCTTAATGGTCCATTTACTCCCGACCTCGCTTGGCCAATTTCCAAAATGAAAGAAGCAGTAATTGAAAAAGGTTATCCTGATAAGATTGGAGTTGCATTAATAGGAAGTTGTACAAACTCAAGTTATGAAGATATAGACCGTTCTGCAAGCATAGCAAAACAAGCCTTAGCAAAGGGATTAAAGTCGAAAGCCCAATTCACAATAACTCCGGGGTCTGAACAAGTGCGTGCTACGATTGAGCGTGATGGACAACTTCAAACATTAGAGGAACTCGGTGGAATTATTCTTGCGAATGCATGTGGACCTTGCATTGGTATGTGGAAGCGAATGGATATGCCCACTGAAAAGAATACAATAGTTACCTCATTTAACAGAAATTTTGCTAAACGTAATGATGGTAATCCAAATACATTGGCGTTTGTTGCGAGTCCGGAAATTACCACAGCGCTTGCAATTGCAGGTAGTTTATCGTTTAATCCTCTAACCGATGAACTTATTAATGAAGCCGGTGAAAAAGTTAAACTTGAACCTCCAACCGGTGATGAACTCCCTGCACGCGGTTTTGATGCAGGCGAAAATGGTTATGTTGCTCCAGCAGAAGATGGCTCGACGGTTGATGTTAAAGTTGATTCTAAGAGTGATCGTTTACAATTACTTCAACCTTTTACTCCATGGGATGGAAAAGATATAGAAGATGTAACTGTGCTTCTGAAAGCGAAAGGGAAATGTACAACCGATCATATTTCTATGGCGGGTCCATGGTTGAAATATAGAGGACACCTTGATAATATTTCAAACAATATGTTTATAGGTGCTACTAATGCATTTTCAGGTGATACGGGAAAAGTTAAAAATATTTTTTCGGGAGAAACCAAATCAGTTCCGGAAGTTGCTCGTGAATATAAAGCCGGGAATATCGGTTGGGTTGTCATAGGTGATGAAAACTATGGCGAAGGTTCAAGCAGAGAGCATGCTGCATTAGAACCACGTTTTCTTGGTGGTCGCGCAATAATTGTAAAAAGTTTTGCCCGCATCCATGAAACTAATCTAAAGAAACAGGGGATGCTTCCGCTTACTTTTGCTAATCCATCTGATTATGATTTAATTTGTGAAGATGATAAAGTTAGTATTAAAGGATTAACTGAGTTTCAAGTTGGTAAACCTTTCTCTTTGATTATAAAACATAGTGATAGTTCGACCGACGAAATTTCTTTAAATCATACTTTTAATGAAAGACAGTTTGAATGGTTTAAAGCCGGAAGTGCTTTGAATATGATAGCTAAAGGTTAGTTGGTTTTCTTTCTAACTCTCTCAGCGGAGTTCTATTGGTCAAGATGAAATCTTGAACAATAGGGAATTTTGATGTTTCACTTTCTTGAATAAAAAAATAAAAACCCGATTTAATTGTAAATCGGGTTTTGCATTTTATAAAAGTATCAAGATGAAAATTTATTCCAACAGTTTAGTTGATGGAAGCTTCTTGTAAAATCTCTCCCTTTATTCCAATAACTACTACATTAACTGGGACATCTCTTTCTGAAAAATTTAGTGCTTGGCGAACAAGTTGAACTAATCCGCTACAGCAGGGGACTTGCATTATTGCGATTGTTATTGATTTCACTTCGGCCTTATTTATCATGGTGACAATCTTATCGAGATATACTTGCTTATTTGTATCAAGTTTTGGACATGCGATAGCAAGGCTTTTCCCTTTAATAAAATCGTTATGAAAATTTCCATAAGAGAAAGCAGCGCAATCGGCGGCAATAAGTAAATCACTTTTTCGATAATAGGGAGCTTCAGGTGAAACAAGATGAAGTTGAATAGGCCAATGATTTAACTTTGAGGAAACATCATGCTCAACTGAACTCCCTTTATTAGTTTCAAATGAGACAGACTGCGAACCAGGGCATGAATGATTTGGTTCATGGTTGTTTGATAAAATAGTTTCATCAAGCGGATTGGGAATTCCATTTTCTTTTAAGAATAACAAAGCTTCATCTGCGTATTGAGTTTCACCATGTGCTATCAAGTGCTTGATGTGCGCATTAATGGTTTCCTTGCCTCCTTTGATAATATATTCCATCACTTTGCGTTCATTGTAAGGTTCAGCTTCACGTTCGATGACAGAGATTGCATTAGTCGGACATGTGCCGAGGCATGCACCAAGTCCATCGCAAAAAAGATCACTTATTAATCGTGCCTTGCCATTAATTATTTGCAATGCCCCTTCAGCACAAGATGGAACGCAATCACTGCAGCCATCACATTTATCTTCATCTATTGTAATTATTTTTCTTATCATATTCTGCTCAATTATAATAATCGGATTAAATTATCTGATTAAAAATAAGAAGAAAAGAGTTAATTTTCAAATTAATTATACTGAATGGATTTCATTTATTTCTTAAATTGTTATTGTAAACTGAATCAAATAAAAGAAACGGAAAAGATGAAAAAGATATTTTTATTTCTACTTTTTATCACACAAGGAGTCTTGTTATCTCAAGTTAGAGTTACATTTGAGATAATCGCAAAAGATGTTTCGAATGATGAAAAAGTATATGTAGTCGGGAACGATGAAGCAATAGGGAATTGGAACCCATCAGCGGTTGCACTTGAATTGAATAAAAAGAATATTTGGACAAAAAAAATCTCATTACCACGCGGCAAAAATATCGAATTCAAAATCACAAAAGGAAGTTGGGAAAATGAAGCCCAAATTACTCCCGGAGTAAATCCTACAAACTACACTTTCACTACCAATAAAGATACTACGATTGCTATACCTGTTAATTATTGGAGTGATGGATCTTCTAAGAAAACTATTGGGCAAATAACAGGTAAGGTTGAATATTTGACTAATATTGAAGGAAAGGGAATATTGCCTCGTGATGTTATAATATGGTTTCCGCCAAGTTATGATGAGAGCACTTCAAAAAGATATCCGGTCTTATACATGCACGATGGGCAAAATATTATTGATCCCACAACATCAGCATTCGGAATCGATTGGCAAGTTGATGAGACATCCGATAGCCTCATCAATGAAAATTTAATGAATGAAATTATTGTTGTGGGGATATATAACACGAAACACCGTAGAAGCGACTACAGTCATAACGACACAGGTTATGCCTATATGCGTTGGGTAGTGAATGAATTAAAACCACTGATTGATAAAACTTACCGAACAAAACCAGATCGCGAAAATACGGCTGTCGCCGGATCATCTATGGGGGGATTAATATCGTTTATGATGCTTTGGGAATACTCCGATATCTTTTCTAAAGCAGCTTGTTTTTCACCGGCATTTAAAGTTGATCGGTTTGACTTTGTTAAGAATGTTCGAAACTTCGATGGAAAGAAGAAAATTATAAAGCTATACATTGACAATGGAGGTGTAGGCCTGGATGCCCGGCTTCAGCCCGGGATTGATGAAATGATTCAGACTCTTGTTCTAAAAGGTTATGAACTCGACAAGGATATTATTTATTTTATTGATAAAGATGCGGAACATAACGAACCGGCATGGGCTAATAGAATGTATAAACCTTTGTTATGGTTCTTCGGTAAAGAAAATAAAAATAAATAAATCACATTATTTCTCTTGGTGCCTTAGTGAACTTTGCGGCAAAAAATAATTAGTCACCAAGCCTCAAAGGGAAATAATTAAGATTTTTTTGGTCGATAAATATGAGGACTATGCCCAAGAAAAACTTCAGCCGCTTCCATTACTGTTTCAGATAAGGTCGGGTGTGGATGAATAGTTAACGAAAGATCCGTAACATTAGCTCCCATCTCAATTGCAAGAACGCCTTCGGCTATTAATTCACCGGCACCAGGTCCACAAATCCCAACACCAAGTATTTGTTGATTATCAGGATCAACGATAAGTTTTGTTACACCATCTGAGCGGTCTAAAGTTGTTGCACGTCCAGAAACTATCCATGGGAATTTTGCAACTTCATGTTTAATCCCTTTTTCGCGTGCTTGAGTTTCGGTTAATCCTGCCCAGGCAATTTCAGGATCGGTAAACACAACTGCAGGAATAGCTTTAGGTTCAAAGGCGACTTTATGTCCTGCAATATGTTCAACAGCCACGCGAGCTTCATGTGATGCTTTGTGTGCAAGCATTGGTTCGCCTACAATGTCGCCTAATGCATAGATATTTGGATCGGTGGTTTCAAGCTGTTGATTAACAACAATCCAACCTCGTTGATTTACTTCAACTTTGGTATTCTCTAATCCTAAACCTTTTGTTTCAGGTCTTCTTCCGATTGACATTAAAACATAATCATATTCTATCTCTTCAACTTTGCCATCTTTCGATTCAATTGAAACAGTTAAACCGTTAGCGGATTCTTTAATTCCTGTCACTTTTGAATTCAACAAAATTTTATCAAAAGAAGCGGTTAGACGTTTTGACAAGTACATAACCATATCACGGTCTGCACCGGGTAAAAGTCCTGTGGTCATTTCAACTACGGAGACTTTTGTGCCGAGGGCGGAATAAACCGAACCAAGTTCAAGACCGATATAACCACCACCGACAACTAACATTGTTTTAGGAATCTCCGGAAGTTCCAATGCACTTGTGGAGTTCAACATTCGTTTACTATTAATTTCAAGTGATGGAATAGATGTTATTATTGAACCGATTGCTATGATTGCTTTATCAAAAGTAACATTCTCTACTGTACCATCATTTTTATCGACTTTGACATTTGAAGAGTCTATAAAACTTGCACGTCCGGATATGTAATTTACTTTTCTTTGTTTGACAAGAGTACTAAGTCCCGTTGCCTGTTTGGTAATAACTTTATTCTTGAAGGCTCTAATTTTTTCAATGTCGATTTTGGGTTCACCGAATTCAATTCCCCAATTAGATGCTTCTTTAGCTTCGTTAATCAACTTTGCAATGTGTAATAATGCTTTAGAAGGAATGCATCCTCTATTCAAACAAACACCACCAAGATTTTTATCGCCATCGATCAGAGTAACGGACATTCCCATATCAGCTGCAATAAAAGCCGCTGCATAACCACCTGGTCCGCCGCCTATAACTACTAAATTTATTTTTTTATCCATTTTATTTCTTTACTAAAATTTAAGTTCTGAAAATAATTTTACAATAAGAATCGATAAGGATTTTCAAGAGCTTCTATTATCCATCTTAGAAATCGGATTGCATCGGCTCCGTCAATAATTCTATGATCGTATGATAACGAAAGTGGAAGCATCAATCTTGGAATGAATTGCCCATCTTTATAAACAGGTTCAAACGATCCGCGTGAAACACCAAGTATTGCAACTTCAGGAGAGTTAACTATCGGAGTAAAATATGTTCCACCTATTCCGCCAAGATTAGAAATTGTAAAGCATCCTCCTTGCAAATCTTCAAGACCGATTTTTCTTCTTCGGGCTTTATCTGCAAGTTCATTCATATCTTTAGATAATTGAAAGATGTTTTTATCCTTAACATTTTTTACAACCGGAACTATAAGTCCGTTTTCTGTATCAACAGCCACACCGATATTAACAAAATTTTTATAAATTATTTCTTTACGTTCCATATCAATACTTGAATTGAACTGAGGGAACTCTGTTAATGCCTCTGAAATTATTCGTAAGAGGAATGAGGTTACGGTTAATTTAGTCCCTTCTTTTTCTGCTGAAGAAGCAAGTCCCTTTCGAACTTTTTCAAGATCAGTAATATCAGCTTTATCAAATTGCGTTACATGAGGAATTGTTGCCCATGCATAACTTAAATGATCGGCCGTTTTTGAACGAATATTAGACATTGGTTTACGCTCGACATTTCCGAATTTAGAAAAGTCAGGTAAACTCTCGGTTTTAATTCCGATGGAAGAACCGGAAAAAGAACTTCTGTTTTCGTTTAGTCTTTTTACATAAGCCTTAACATCATCAAGAGAAATTCTTCCATTAATACCTGAACCGGGAATCCCATTTATATCAACTCCAAGCTCACGCGCTAATCTTCTTACTGATGGGGCTGCCGGTGCTGAATGCGGCAAGATTGCTGGTTGTGTATCTATTAATCCTGCGCGCTGTAAAACGGGATTTACTTTTGCAACTTCAACTTTTGCGGGTGTTTCTACAATTGGAGTTTGTTGAGTCTCCACAATTTTCTCTTGTGGGATTTGATCCTGTTGAACTGCAACCTCCGATGATAAAACGCTTTCAACACGAAGAGCGACTTGTCCAACTTTAGCTTTATCACCTTCTTTAATAAATACTTCAAGAACTTTCCCGCTTACTGTTGATGGTACTTCAATTGTTGCTTTATCAGTTTCAATTTCCAAAACACCATCTTCTTTTTGAATTACATCACCAACTTTAACTAATACTTTCAAAATATCAGCCGATTGTATATTTTCACCAAGATCGGGAATAATAAATTCAACTATTCCTCCTGAGGTTTGTATTTGTTGTGGCTTAGAAGCAATTTCTTTCTTTGTCTCAGCGTTTAGTTCAACTTGAGGAATTTCTTTTTCCTTAACCTGTTGCGGTTTCTCTGTTGCTTGAGATTCTTCAACACGAAGAATTACTTGTCCTACTTTTACTTTATCACCTTCTTTAATAAATAAATCTTTAATAAGACCTTCAACGTTGGAAGGAACTTCAATTGTTGCTTTATCGGTTTCTATCTCTAAAACAGGTTGTTCTTGTTTAAGATAATCGCCTTGTTTTACAAGGATGTTCAGCACGGATGCTGATTCTATATTTTCTCCCAATTCGGGGAGTATAAATTCTTTCATTTTTCTACCTAAAAATTTCTATTCTTCATAATTATCAAATTAGACTATTCATTTTCTATGCGGTCATAGGATTTAATTTAGCCGGATCTATATTTAATTCTTTCATGGCTTTTTCAACTTGATTCATTTTAATTTTACCATCATGTGCTAAAGCATATAGTGTACCGAGCACAATATATCGAGCATCGATTTCAAAGAAATCACGTAACTCAGGACGAGCTTCGCTTCTGCCGAAACCGTCTGTTCCGAGTGATATAATTCTTTTTGGTAACCACTTTGAAATTGAGTCGGGTAACGCTTTTACATAATCAGATGAAGCTACAATTACTCCTTCATTATCTTTGAAGCATTCAGTAACGTAAGGAGTCTTTGGGGTTTCAGCAGGATTTAAGAAGTTATATCTTTCGACTTCGAGTGCATCACGGCGAAGTTCTTTATAACTTGTAACGCTCCAAACATCAGCGGATACTTTATAATTCTCTTCTAGCATTGTTTGTGCTTTAAGAACTTCATTTAAAATAGTTCCGCTTCCTAATAAGTTCGCTTTCAGTTTATGCTGTTTTGAAGAAGGTTTTAATCTATACATTCCCTTTAAAATTCCTTCTTTTGCCCCGTCAGGCATTTCGGGCATAGGATAATTTTCATTCATCACGGTCAGATAATAAAAAACGCTTTCCTGTTCTTCATACATTCTTCTAATGCCCTCACGAATAATAACAGCAAGTTCATAAGCATAAGCCGGATCGTATGTAACTAAATTTGGAACAGGATAAGCTAAAAGATGACTATGTCCATCTTGATGCTGCAAACCTTCACCATTAAGAGTTGTGCGTCCAGCAGTTCCACCGACTAAAAATCCTTTTGCTCTCATATCGGCAGCTGCCCATATAAAATCACCAATTCTTTGTAATCCAAACATCGAATAATAGATAAAGAAAGGGATTGTATTAATTCCATGAGTAGCATAAGCCGTTCCTGCAGCGGTGAATGAAGCTATTGAACCTGCTTCGGTTATACCTTCTTCAAGTATTTGTCCATTTTGTACCTCTTTGTAATAAAGAAGGCTGTCTTTATCTACAGGTTCATAAAGCTGCCCGACATGAGAATAAATTCCAACTTGTCTGAATAACGCTTCCATACCGAAAGTACGTGCTTCATCTGGAACAATAGGAACAATCAATTTACCGATTTCTTTATCACGCAAAAGTTTTGCTAATATTCTGACAAATACCATTGTTGTTGAGACATCACGTCCGTCTGTCCCCTTATAAAATTCTTCAAAGATTTCCCCGGGAGGAGTTTTAATCGGGCGAACATCTGTTTTTCTATAAGGTATAGGCCCACCAAGTTTTTCTCTTCGCTCACGAAGATATTTCATTTCGGGACTATCATCAGAAGGTTTGTAAAAAGGAGCTTTTGAAACCTCTTCATCAGAAATTGGAATTCCGAAACGTGTTCTGAATTCTTTTAATTCTTCTTCATTTAATTTCTTTTGCTGATGTGTTATATTTTTGCCTTCACCCGCTTCTCCGAGTCCGTAACCTTTAATTGTTTTTGCAAGAATTACAGTAGGTTGTCCTTTATGCTCAACCGCGGCTTTGAAAGCTGCGTAGACTTTCTCGGGATCGTGACCTCCGCGTTTCATTTTTCTTAATTGTTCATCTGAAAGATGACTAACCATTTCGAGAAGTTCGGGATCTTTGCCGAAGAAATCGTGACGGAAGTAGGCACCTGATTCCACCGAATATTTTTGATATTGCCCATCAACAATTTCACCCATTCTTTTAACAAGTTTACCGTTAATATCTTTTGCAATAATCGGATCCCAATCGCTTCCCCATAAAACTTTTATTACATTCCAACCCGCACCACGGAAAGCGGCTTCAAGCTCCTGAACAATTTTTCCGTTACCTCGAACGGGTCCGTCAAGTCGCTGCAAATTACAATTGATAACAAAAACTAGGTTATCAAGTTTTTCTCTTGAAGCAAGATTAATTGCGCCGAGAGCTTCGGGTTCATCAGTTTCGCCATCACCAAGAAAAGCCCAAACTCTTCCGGTATTTTTCTTTAATCCTCTATCTTCAAGATAGCGGTTAAAGCGTGCTTGATAAATTGCATTGATTGGTCCTAATCCCATTGATACTGTAGGGAACTCCCAAAAATTGGGCATAAGCCATGGATGCGGATACGAAGATAATCCGCCCCCCGGTTTTAATTCTCTTCTGAAATTTTCAAGTTGTTCATTAGATAATCTTCCTTCGAGAAAAGCGCGTGCATAAACACCCGGTGAAGCATGCCCTTGAAAGAAAATTTGATCTCCTTCATAATCTTCCCCTTTACCTTTGAAGAAATGATTAAAAGCAATTTCGTAAATAGTTGCTGCAGAAGCATAAGTTGAAATATGTCCGCCAACACCGGAATCACCTTTATTAGCACGAACAACCATAGCCATTGCGTTCCAGCGAATTAAACTTTTTATTCGTCGTTCAATTTCTCTATCTCCGGGGAAAGGTGGCTGTTTTTCACGCGGGATTGAATTTATATAGGGTGTATTTGCAGTGAACGGAATTTCGATTCCTGCTTTTTGAGCTCTTATTTGAAGTTGTTGGAGTATTTCGATGACACGTTTAGGTCCTCCGTTTTGCAATACATAATCAAGCGAGTACATCCACTCTTTATTTTCTATCTCTTCTACTGAAAGTGAATTCATTCTATCATCAGACATTATTCTATCCTTATTCATTGTTTTATTTTTTATGAAAATGACCATACCGAAAGCATTTTATCTAATTGCAAATTACTCCCTCTTAAAGTAACTGCAAAATACTAATAAGGTATGCAGGTGTAAAAACCAGTTGCAAAACTTAAAGAAAATAGCCCTAAAAAACAATTTGAATAAACGGTGTGTACAATTGGAAAACGAATATCCATAAAAAGAATATTGTTATTTATGGATCATATTTCTTCTCGAATGAGAGGAGATTCTGTTAGCAGTTGCAGATTAGTCAGAAAGACTAAAAATTTTTTTTTAAGCTTTTCCAATCAGTATTTTTTCGACTATATAAAACAGAATAACGATGCGTATATTAATCCATAAATAAAAAACTCCACCCGATGGATGGAGTTAATGAATATTTAGAAATTATTTTTTTACCGCAGCAATATCATCTTCTTAGTTTCAACAAAGCTGCCTGTGGTTATACGGTAAAAATATACTCCGGAGGTTAATGCTGTTGCATCCCAGTTAACTTCATAAGTGCCGGGTTGTTTTTGTTCATTGATAAGGGTAGTAATCTCATTGCCGAGAACGTCATAAACTTTAAGAGTAGTTAACCAACCCCTTGCCCCTCCTATATTAGATGGTATAGAAAATATTATTTTTGTAACCGGATTGAAAGGGTTAGGATAATTTTGGGCTAATTCAAAAACTGTAACTGATAAATCAACGTCAATTACATTTGAATAATTATAGGCTCCATCAAAATCAATTTGTTTTAATCTATATTGAATTATCCCGTTTAATTTGTCTTGATCAATAAAACTATATTCATTTGGCGATGTTGTAGTTCCAGATCCTTCAATAAACGCTATTTCGTTCCATTCTGAACCGGTAATTTTTCTTTCAATCGTAAACCCCGAATTGTTTGTCTCGGTAGCGGTTGACCAATTCAAAATTATTTTACTTTCGTTGGAATTAGCGGTAAAGGATGTTAATTCAACGGGAATAGGGTTTGTTAATTGAAGTTGAACATTCAGAACAGTTGTTGTTAAATAAGAGGTTGAAACATTACTGAAAGTTTTAGTTACAAAACTATCTGCCGTAAATGAAAGAGTATAATTACCTGCATAAATCATTCTGTGATAATTACCTGAAATTGAATCAGAGTAAACGAAAGAATTATTTGCATCGTGATTTAATACAGTAACTTTTGCTTTTATCGGGTTTCCATTTACATCAGTTACAACACCCCTAAAACCATGAAGTGCATTTTCAAGATAGTTTAGTAGAGATTGCTTATTATAATTCCAATAAGTAGGAAGAGAAGAGCCGGCAACAAGCTTTGTATTTGAAATTTCGATACAAACCTCTTTACAGCCGGCAAAATAGTTCATGTAATCTTGTCGTCCCCCTTCAACCATATACCAATCATAACCGTTTGTAATACCGTCGTTATAGCCTCGCATGTAAGAAGTAGACGGACTGTTCCTTTGTGCTGTATCGGCATATAGGTGACTTATAAACTGAAACCAATTATCATCAGGATGACGCGCTTGCCAGGTATCCCATGGATAATTGACAACTTCAGTACCACCGTGAAAATTTGCCGAAATAACAAAATTATAAGTTTGAGCAAGGTTCATCATTGCGATTGTCTCCGGCTGCCATGCATATCCGTCGGGATGCAATCCTGCTTTGGGGTCCGGAAAGTTACGATTAATATCTATGTTGTTAGCATTCCCTCTTCTTGCGCCGGTAACGGTTGAGTTTCCGCTTCTGTAAGTTCCATCAGGATTGGCATTTGGATTAATCCATATTTCCAAATTATTAACAAGATTAGTTGCTTTTGAATCAGTTCCGTAATTGGATAGAAGATAATCGATTAATCGAAGCATCAAAACATAACCTGTTGTTTCATCTCCATGCATTGTGGATGAGTATTGTGTACGCGGTTCTTGTTCTCTTTGATTAACATTATCGCTTATTACTGCAAATAAAATTTTTCTTCCCTGAATTGTTGTTCCGGCATCTACAATTCTGCAAAGATTCGGATAATTAGTTTGAAATTGATACATCATTGAAACATAAGCATCATAAGTCGGATAAGAATCCCACTCCATTATTCCTTCAATGGAAGAACTCATTTTTACATGCTCGACATCGCCGGGATGTTTTAAAACCTGAATTGGAATGTCGAATTGTTGAAATAGATAAAATTCTTTTTCATTTGCATAAGCATAAATCGAATCTTTAGTAACATTATCAATTGAAATAATTTTTGAAAGATTATTGATTACTATTTCAGGACTTTTATACATTCTAAAATAGACTTCACCGTTTTTAACGAAGTAAAACTCATCAATTTTTTGTGCTGATAGGAATTGTGTTGTTAATAAAAGGAGTGCAAGCAGGAGAAAGTTTTTCATTGTGATTCCATAAATCTATTTGATATTAAATAATGCAGAATATAATTCTTTGAATACTTCCCGCCGCGTTTTGCCTGCTAAGGAGATTAGTTTTATTTTTCTCTTTTCATCACTGATTAGTGACAAATATTTTTGAAGTTCTTCTTCCGATACTGATTTATCGGCATTAAATGACCAATCCTCCTCATCAACAAAAACTCCGATTAATGCGAGTGATTGTGTCGGGATAAATAATGGATCACTATTCCAAACATCTTTATAAGGGAAAAGCTGACAACCGGCATCAAGCAAAACTTTTTGAACATCTGAAACAATAACTTCATGAGCGTCAATCTTTTTTAACACCGATAATGCGGCTAAAGCTCCAACAGCTTGTCCTATCAGCATTACAACCGGCTGAAGTCGAGAACAGCCATTTACTATATGAGTAACGGAAATACTTTTTTCAGCTACAACTAACCCTTTTACTTTCTCCGGAATCAAACAACCAAGCGGAATTTGAAAAGGGGCGTTAGCTGGCAAAGGTTCAATTAATCTTTCATCAGGCTCAACAAAAAATTTGCTATGATGATGGTCTAGAAAATAATCACCGACAGCAATGCTGTCTTTTCTTAATTTTGGTCGAAAAGAATTTTTAGCCGGAATGACATCTTCTTCTTTTAATAAGACTTTCCCTTTAACTCTTCTACTCTCTCTAACATAAGGAATAAATGGTAAATTATCTTCCGTTGGAAATTCATCTGTTGCAAGTCCCCACTCGGGATGTCCTAATTTTGTTTGCATATAATGAACAAAATCGAGAGTAAGTTCTTTCGCCTTTTTATAATGATTTTTTCTCGATTTTCTATTTTCGTAAATATCTTCGGTAGTGGGATAATCATTTGCTCTGAATGGCCAATTAAGTAGATATTTATTGTTTGGTAATGAAGCATAAGTAATAAAACTATGCCAATCATGAAGTTTATGATTTAGATAATTTTCATCTTTAGAATTCGAATGCTCTGCAGTTGAGTTTACAAATTTTCTGTATTTATAATCTGATGATGTTTCAACCTTTGGTGCAACGCCATCGTATTTTTTTAAGATGGCACAGAATGTTAAATCTTGAACTTCATAATCACGTTCTTCCGGAGCATCAAACTCACCCGTATCCGATTTTTTATCTCTCCCGAGGCGGTAAGGGATATTACCAAATTTGAGTACATCGCCATATTCAGTAGCTTCAACAACAACTTTAGTATGGACTTCTTCCATGTGTCCGTCTTTCATATTTAAACGGACTCCGTAGATCGTATCGTCTTCTCTTAATACTTCATGAAGAGATGTTTCAAACCAGACGGTTAAGTTTTTTTCTTTTTCAGCAAGTTCATGAAGAAATTGCTTCCCGATTTTTGGTTCGAAACATGTGAGACTTATCCAGCCTGTAAAAGTTTTATCTACTCCACCATAGTGGTCTTCAATTTTTTTTCTTAGTTCGCCAAAGATTCCCCCACCAAGAGCATGTTTATTTCCGTCAAATGCTGAAACTCCTGCAGCGGTAATCATTCCACCAAGCCAGGGTGTTTCTTCAACAATTAATGTTTTAATTCCAAGTCTTGCTGATTGAATTCCTGCAGCTACACCTGCACAGCCACCTCCTACAATTACAACATCAAATTTAGTTGTTACCATATAATTCTTCTTCGACTAATTCACAAATCACATGTGCAATAGTTATGTGTCCTTCTTGAATTCTTTGAGTGTTTGAAGAAGGTACAACAATCGGAGTATCAACAGTTGATTTTAGTTTTCCTCCGGTACCGCCAAGTAAGCCAACTACTTTAATCCCTTTTTCATGTGCCATCGCAACAGCCTTGATAATATTGGGTGAATTGCCACTTGTCGAAATTGCGAGCAATACATCCCCCTCATTCCCTAATCCTTGAACATTTCGTGCGAAAACATTTTCATAACCGATGTCGTTTCCGCCCGCAGTTAAGTTTGATGAATCTGTTGTTAGAGCAATTGCGGCAAGCGCAGGACGATTTATGTGATGGCTTAATCGTATCATAAACTCTGTTGCAATGTGTTGGCAATCTGCAGCACTTCCGCCGTTACCGCATAATAATAATTTTTTCCCGTTTCGATATGCTTCGGTAATCAAATCTATTGCGGAGAGAATGTCTTCAGAACAAGCTTCAATCATCTTCAATTTAGTATCAGCACTCTCGTTAAATGATGAAGTTATAAATTCTTGTTTATTCAATTTAAATCCTTTGTTGGTGTAATTTTTAGTTTAATTCTAAATCAGTATTGATTTTTTAACATGAACAGCATCGGCAAAACTTTTGAGATAATTCCAGTGGTCTTCATTTTCGAAATGATTTCCTGTAACGATAATTTTTGCTCCACACGCAACTAATTTTGCCGCTGTGTGAGAATCCCTAATTCCACCTCCGACAATAATCGGAAGTTCCACTATTGAAGAAACCATTTTCACCATATCGAAAGGAACATGATTCTGTGCCCCTGAACCGGCTTCGAGATAAATCATCTTCATTCCCATATATTGTGCTGCAAGGGCGGTTGCTACTGCAATTTCCGGTTTATTAGATGGAATAGGAAAGCTTCCGCTAATATATTGTGTTGTTGTTTGAGCTCCCGACTCAATCAACATATAACCTGTCGATATTGTTTCGATATTATATTTCTTTATCATCGGCGCAGCAATTACTTGTTGTCCTATAAGATAATCAGGATTTCTTCCGCTGATTAAAGAGATATAGAGAAGAGCATCCGTATTAGGTGTAATTTGATTACTGCTTCCGGGAAAAATTATTGTAGGAAGTTTTGAATTTTCTTTTATTGATTTAATATATGTTGAAAGCTCTTCTTGAATTAATAAACTTCCTCCGACTAATAATCCATCAACTTCGGCTTCTTCACATCTTGAAAGAAATTCAGGTAGTTTACTGACAGGAAGATTATCAGGATCGATTAAAACCAGATATGCAGCGCCGTATTTTTCTATTTGGGCTTCTAAGTAATTGTATATTCTCATAAATCTCATTTAAAATGAGATTAAATATATTGATTTTGATTGTGAGTACAAAAAAGGAAGTGGTTAGTATAAAACTTTGCGAATTGTATTTCCTTAGTGCCCCTGTGGCAAATAAACTCTTAAGGCTGATGCCACAATGACACTAAGGCACAAAGGGAAATGAAAGCGTCCAAGATTAATTCGTTTACAAAAGCGAACTATTCGTTAAGTAAAGAGTCAATCTTTTCCGAAAACTCTTCAAAAGTATGAGCTCCCTCCAACCGCAGCAACTGTTTCGCTTCGTTGTTATAAATAACGGTTAGTGGAACAGCACCATTCCAGTCTTCACTTATGAAATTAATTAATTGTTCATCTTTCTTAAAACCGTTAATGAAGTTGGTGAAATTGGTGTTCTGTTTTTTTAGGAATGGGATTACCTTTTGCTCTTTATCTTCAACGTAATCAATGCTTAAACCGATAAACTCAATCTGACTATTTTTATATTTATCAGCCAGTTTTACAAGTGCGGGGAACTCTTCTACACAAGGGAGACACCATGTCGCCCAAATATTAAGAAATAGAAATTTCCCGTTTCTTTCTGAAATAAGTTTTTTGAGTTCGGGTTCACCCGCTATTTCCACTGTAATCTCAGGAGAAAGTTCTTCTTGCTTTAATTCTTTGCATCCAATAAATAATTGAAATGTAAAGAGAAGAGTCATCAAAAACCAAATCCTCATTTAGAAACTCTTTTAATTGTACATCCGAATGCTTTTGTTTTTGGATTACTTACCGATTTCCCGGCTAATATTTCGTCCAGGGTTTTGCGAAGATCATTAGTTTCTACTTCAGCTACTTTGCGTGAATCATCAAGTCTACCATGATATAGAATTTCATATTTGCCATTCAAAACAAAAATTTCCGGTGTCACGGATGCGGCATATTTATCAGCAATAATATTGTCTTTATCCTTCAAAACAGGAAATCCGAAATTATTATCTTTTGAATGTTTTTTAATCTCATCAACGCTTTCCTGTTTGTTGGAGTTGATTCCGATAAAAGAGACATTTTTATCTTTATAATCAGTATATATTTTTGCCATTCTTGTATTATAATCATTAGAAATTGGGCATTGGGTTGCAATGAACATCACGACAATTGCTTTGGAATTTTTATAATCAGAAAGAGAATGTTCTTTGCCATTATAATCAGGCAGTGTAAATGTTTCCCCTTTTTTCAATTCATCGGGTTGATTATTTAATGCCAATAAATCAGCCAAAGGAAGAATAGTTAAAACAAATAAAATAACTAACGCAATTTTGCGCATCATAGGACCTCCGTTTTTATTAGTAACACAACTAAAGTTTATAGAATAGAATTTTCTATTACATTTTAAACTCTGCAAATTATTATTGCAAGTCAAAACGGGATTTACTTATTAATTTATGGACTTTTGCATTGGATTTTCCGAATTTTAATAAGTAAAAAATTTAATTTGATAATGGAGAAATTATGGCAATTATAAGACCTTTTAAAGCTTTAAGACCACATCCACAATCTGCATCTAAAGTCGCCAGCGTTCCTTATGACGTTGTAAATACTTCTGAAGCTCGTGAAAATGCAAAAGATTTCCCTAATAGTTTTTTAAGAATAACCCGTTCAGAAATTGATTTTCCCGATGATCAAAATCCTTATGATGAAAAAATATATAAACATGCAAAAGAAAATCTTGAAAGAATAAAAATTGATGCACCACTTATCGAAGAAGAAGTGGCCTCTTTTTACTTATATAGATTAATAATGGATGGAAGAGCGCAAATTGGTATAACTGCAACTTTTTCAGTAGATGATTATGACAATAATGTTATTCTTAAACATGAAAAAACCCGAAAAGAAAAAGAAGATGATAGAACAAATCATATAGTAACTACCGAAGCACAAACCGGAGTAGTCTTTCTTACATATAAAGGGATCGATGCAGTGAATCAAGTTGTAGATTCCGTAATTCATTCTGAATCAGCGATTTATGATTTTACCGCTCCCGATGGGATTCAACATACTGTTTGGATTATGCCTCAGCAGTTTAATGAGTTAATAATAAATGAAATTAAGGACTCGAAAAATTTGTATATAGCTGATGGTCATCATCGTGCAGCAAGTGCATCACGTGCTCGTGGAGTTAAGAAAAACAGTAACTCATCACACAATGGTAATGAAGAGTATAATTATTTTATTGCAGTTTTGTTCCCGGCAGAACAGTTGAAAATTCTTCCGTATTACCGTGTTGTTAAAGATCTGAACGGAAGATCTAAAGAGGATTTTCTAAACGAAATTTCAGAAAAATTTTCAGTTGAAGTGAGTGATGAAAAAGAACCCTCTTCTAAAAACACATTCGGAATGTATTTAGAAGGTTTATGGTATAAATTGACAACCAGAGATTCCGTAATTGCGAGCAATAGTTTATCAAATTCAGTTTCTGATAAATTGGATGTCACTATTCTCCAAAACTTTTTATTAAATCCTATTTTGGGAATCGATGATCCTCGCACAAATAAACGCATTGATTTTGTCGGTGGAATTAGAGGCACATCAGAATTAGAGCGTCTTGTAAATAGTGGGAAGTTTGCCGTAGCCTTTTCACTTTACCCTGTATCGGTTGATGATCTTATGAATATCTCTGATGCAGGAGAAATTATGCCGCCAAAATCGACATGGTTCGAACCAAAGCTTAGAGACGGCTTGCTTACGCACTTAATTTAATAAGTTCTAATGATAAAGATTTCAAGATATTTCATACCGCTATTATTGCTCTGCGTTATTTCTTTTTATGGAAATGAGACTTATTCTCAAACACAAATCAAGGAACTCGAAGAAAATCTAAGTACATTAACCGGCAAAGAAAAAGTGAGAGCACTAATTACTTTGTCGGAGTTTTATAGAAAGAATTCAATTGAAAAATCGATTCTCTACGCAGAGCAATGTCTGATCGAGACCCAAAAACAAAAATTAAAAAATGAATATGCAGAAGCCCTTTTACTTAGGGGCTTCTGTTACTTCCTTACAAACTCACTTGATTCTGCAAAACTTTATTTCAATAATAGTCTAACAATCGGTGAAAATCTGAATGATAGCAATGTTGTTGTTGGTTCTCTAATCAATTTGGGATTAATTTATTACCGGCTTGGGAATTACAACAATGCATTTCGAAACTACTTTGAAGCACAACAAATTCTGTATAGAATCAACAATAAGCTACTCCTCGGAATAACCACTAACTACATTGGATTAATATATTGGAAAAGAGGAGAGTATGCCGAAGCTCTTGAATATTTTATTAAATCTCTTGGAATCAAAGAAGAGTTAAAAGATAAAAGTGAAATAGCAATAACTTTAAACAATATCGCTCGGGTATATTTCGAATTGGGCGACAGCCGCGAAACATTAAAATATTCAAATCGTGCTTATGACATATCAGCGAATATCGAAGATAAATATACTTTAGGAAGATCTCTAAATAATTTGAGTAATGCTCACTTCTTAACCGGTAATTATAAAGAAGCGGAAGAGTATCAGTTAAAGTCAATAAAAATTAAAGAAGGTGCAAGTGATATAGTAGGATTGGGTTATTCTTATAATGATTTGGGCAATATATATCTTAAATTAAATCAACCTATCGGAGCAATATCAAATTATAGAAAGGCTCTGGCAGTAAGAGAAAAATTATCCGAGCATTCCGGTATTTCAGAAAGTATGTTAAGCCTTGCAGAAGTGTACAAAGCAATTGGTAAAAAGGATTCCGCTTATTTGCTGCTAAAACAAAGCGTCAAAATTGCAGAGAAGCATAATCTGCATGAGCTTATGAGAAGAGGGTATCTTCTTCTATTCGAATTTAGTAAATCTGATGGACTTACAGCGGATGCGTTGAACTACTTCGTAAAATATGCTGCAGCAAAAGACTCAATTCTAAGTCAAAAAAACCGCGAAAAAATTTCCGAACTACAAATAATTTATGAATCTGATAATAAACAGAAAGAAATAGATCTGCTAAAAAAGGAAAAAGAACTCCGGGAGTATGAATTGGAAACCCAAGAGAAAAGTACTTTTGTATTAATTGGTGCAATGTTGATTCTCGGTGCGTCTCTGATTTTTTTATTCTATAGGTTACAAATTGAAAGAAGTCTTAAAAAGTCAGTTCAAGAAAAAAATGATCAGATAACAATCACTGCAGCCAAATTAGAAGAAGCTAATATTACAAAAGATAAATTCTTTTCAATTATTGCACACGATTTAAGAAGTCCTTTTTTGGGATTAAGAGGATTAATTGATTACATAAATGATGACTATGAGAATATTCCCGAGGAAGTAAAGCGTGCACAACTAAATCTAATCGGGAAAAACGTTAAAAATATTTATATGCTTATTCAAAATTTATTAACATGGGCACAAATTCAAAAAGGGACAATACCTTTTGTCCCCGAAAATATTGAACTAAAAAAAGTGGCGGAATTGTCTGTTAATCTTCACGAATATATTGCAACTAATAAGAAGATTAAAGTAATTAATGAGATTCCCTCTGACATTACTGTTTTTGCAGATGAAAATATGGTTAACTCCGTTTTCAATAATTTAATTTCTAACGGAATAAAATTTTCAAACAGAGGGGGAGTTGTTACTATTAAAGCCGAAGCTAAAAATGAATTTGTGAAAATTTCTGTCTCCGATAATGGTGTTGGTATGGCTGAAGATGATCTGAGTAAAATCTTTGATATTACGGCAAAACATACTACTTCCGGCACAGAAGACGAAAAGGGAACCGGATTCGGTTTAATATTATGCCAAGAAATGATTGGATTAAATGGCGGGTCAATTTTTGTTAAATCAGAAATAGATAAAGGAACAGAATTCGTTTTTACACTTCCGTTGCAAAAGTAAGGTTGATAGTTAGATGAAGTTTTTCTCCCACAAACAATTTGTATTACTTTTTTTAATCCTTTCAATCACTGTTTATTCTCAAAACAGCCTATTCCTTCCGGAGAAGAGCAGAGGAGAAATTATTCATCATACTGAATTCAGTCTTTCGTATGTCGAACAACACGAACAAGCCGAGTGGGTGAATTATATTCTTACCAAAGAAATGATTGATTCTGCTTCAGTCAGCAGAACGAATCGTTTTAAGGCTGATGATAAAGTTTCTACAGGTTCTGCTCATCCCGATGATTATAAATATAGTGGCTATGATAGAGGACATCTTTGTCCCGCGGGAGATATGAAGCATTCTGAAACAGCAATGCATGAATCATTTTTAATGAGTAATATCAGTCCACAAATCCCGTCATTCAATCGAAATTCATGGAAGAGACTTGAAGATAGAGTTCGTGTATGGGCTGTTGAAAATGATTCACTAATAATTGTTGTTGGCGGAGTTTTGGAAGATTCCTTAAAGAAAATCGGTCCTGATTCAGCTATATCAGTCCCAAATTATTTTTATAAAGTTATTCTGAATAATTTATTTCAAAAAGAAAAAATGATCGGATTTTTATTCGAAAATAAATCCTCAAACGCGATTCTTAAAAGTTTTGTTGTTGCTGTAGATTCGATAGAAGCCTTAACCGGATTGGATTTTTTCCCATTCTTACCGGACAGTCTTGAAAAGGAACTTGAATCATTTGTGAATATTGATTCCTGGTCATTCAAAACAGAAAAAGGGGAACCCACATACAATAAATCAGAAAAGAAAATTTCCGAAAAAGAAAAAGTTGTATATGAACAATGTAAGGCGATAACAAAAGCGGGAACTCAATGCAAACGAAAAGGGGTTTACGACGGATATTGTTATCAGCATAAACAGGAATAGAAATTAAATATTTAGTTAATTATTAAGAGTGATAAAAGATTAACTCTGTTTTAACTCGAGTGTTTCTTCGACAAAATTGTTGAGAAGTAATGTTGCCTGGTTTTCATTTCCGATTAAATCTTTCAAAGTAGTTTTTTTCAACACTCCATCAACAACAGATTGTACCGCACGCCATAGTGAACGAATAGAACAATCAATACTATTTGTACATATTAGTTCCATTCCCGCATGATCGTTGCAGAAGGAAGATTCGAATAATCTTCCTCCTAATTCTGCTAAAACATCCGCTACAATAATTTTCTCAGGTGCACGAGTAAGTTTATACCCACCTGATTGTCCTCTCGAACTATCTACAAATCCGCCGATACGCAACACCCTTAAAATTTTTGCAGCATTAGCTTGAGTTAATTTCTCAGCATTGGCTATCTCGGGTATAGTTAATCCGTTAGGGGAATTGCTTTGTGCAATTCTTAATAAACATCTTAATCCAAACTCTTCCTGTGCACTAAACTTCATAACATTTCAAAGTATTTCAATTCTTAATAAATATTAATTCTTAAATAGCGGAATTTTTGATCCGCATGATTTTGCATGTTCAACCTGAGCATATTGTTCAGCCGAAATGGACGGACCTTTAGCAGTACAATGTTGATTGAAAAGAGCTACTAACTTATCTGATATTTGAAGATAAGTATACCCTTCAATTTCGAATCGAGGGACAAAGCTAAGGACTTCACCATTTTTAAATAATGCGATACTTGGTGATGAAGGAGGAAAATTCTTAATCATTCCTCTGACTTTTTCGACAGCGTCTCTATCCTGTCCTGCAAAAACGGTTGTAAGTTTATCCGGAATAATACTATTCTGAAGCGCCAATGAAACTCCGGGGCGTGCACCACCGGCAGCACATCCGCAAACTGAATTTATTACAACTAAAATAGTTTTATCATCTTTTACATTTAGTGTATTCTCAACTTGTTCTGCCGTTCTTAATTCTTCACATCCTACTGCAACTAATTCATCTCGCATTGGTTGAACTGCCTCGACATCATACATGGGGGGGCGACTCATAGTAAACATATTTTGTCCTCTTTTTTGTTTTGTTAATTAAATGAAAATCTATAAAAATCCGAGTTCCACTTGAGCAACTTCACTCATCATGTCTTTGCTCCATGGCGGATTCCAAACTAATTCAACTTTTACACTTTTTAGTCCTTCAATTGAACGCAATTTATTTTCAACTTCACCGGGTAGTGTTCCTGCAACCGGACACATAGGGGAAGTTAAAGTCATAAGGGCGCGTAGATTTTTTTCCAGATCAAATTGAAGTTCATATATTAATCCAAGTTCCCAAATATCCACCGGAATTTCAGGATCATAACATGTTTTCAAAACTCGAATAGCTTTTTCGTTAAGCTCTTGTATTGTCGGTTCACTCATAATTATTCTGTTGTTACTACTTTGTTTTCATCTTTTAATGCAGCATGTAGAGTATGCCAGGCTAAACTTGCACATTTCACACGGACGGGAAATTCACGCACTCCTTGAAAAACAGCTAACTTTCCTAAATCAGTAAGGTCGGCATCCTCACCCAATTTCCCCGTAACAAGATTGTGGAATTTTTCAAAAAGAATTTCAGCTTCTTCTTTAGTTTTTCCCTTAACCATTGAAGTCATTAATGAGGCAGAAGATTTTGAAATTGCGCATCCGTTTCCTTCGAAAGAAATATCTTCAACCACTCCATCTTTCAGAATTAGATAGAGATGAAGATGATCTCCACATAGAGGATTTCTTCCCTCGGATGCATGTGTAGCATCCTCAAGTTTTTTATAGTTACGTGGACTTTTATTGTGATCTAAAATTACTTGTTGATATAGTTCGCGTAGTTCACTGTTCATTATGCGAATACCTCAAAAACTTTTTTAATTGAAGAAGTGAGAAAATCAACTTCTTCTTTTGTATTATAAAATGCGAGTGATGCTCTTGCAGTAGCCGGAATACCGAATCTATCCATTATCGGCTGTGTGCAGTGATGCCCGGTTCTAATTGCAATTCCTTCAAAATCGAGAATTGTTCCAATATCATGTGGATGAATGCCTTCAAGCACGAATGAAAAAACACTGCTTTTGTTTTTCGCAGTTCCAATACGTTTTAATTTTTCAATACCATTAAGTTTGTTCTCTGTGTAAATGGAAAGATCTTTTTCATAAGCCATTATATTGTCAAATCCAATTGAGTTAACATAATCAATGGCGGTGCCAAGACAAATTCCACCTGAAATATTCGGAGTTCCTGCTTCAAATTTATAGGGTAGATCATTATAAATCGTCTTCTCGAAAGTTACTGATGAAATCATATCTCCTCCGCCTTGATATGGGGGAAGTTCTTCCAAAAGTTTCTCTTTTCCGTAGAGAACTCCCACACCTGTCGGAGCGTAAAGTTTGTGCCCTGAAAAGACAAAGAAATCACAATCCAATTCTTTCACATCAATTTTATAGTGTTGAACAGATTGTGCTCCATCAATCAAAACCGGAATATTATACGAATGCGCTTTGTTGATAATATCCTTTATGGGATTGATCGTGCCTAGTGAATTTGATGCATGAACAACTGAAATAATTTTTGTTTTTTCATTAATCAGCTTTTCAAATTCTTCAAAGATAATTTCGCCATCATCGTTTATGGGAATAACTTTTAGAATAGCATTTTTCCTTTGACAAAGTAGTTGCCATGGGACAATATTCGAATGATGTTCAAGATGAGAAATTATAATCTCATCCCCTTCGTCAACATATTTTTCACCAAAGGAAGAAGCGATTAAATTAATTCCGTCAGTAGTCCCTTTTGTAAATATAATTTCAGAAAGATATTTTGCATTGATAAAACGCATTACTTTTTCTCGAGCGTTTTCATAATCCATTGTCGATTTTTGACTTAGGAGATGAACGCCTCGATGAATATTTGAATTGATTTCCTCGTAATATGATTTCTCTTTATCAATAACAATTTGCGGCTTTTGAGTTGTTGCAGCATTATCAAGATAGACAAGAGGTTTATCATGAATCAATTGTCTAAGTATCGGAAAATCTTCCCGTATTTTCATTACATCAAATGCAGGTATTTGAATAACAGGGTCATTATTAGATTGAGAAATCATATTTATATATTCTAAGTTGTTTAACTTCTTATCAAAGAAACAGTTGTTTTTACTTTAATAATTTTTCTGCAAGCATTGCCTCAAGTATATCACGTACTTCCGGAATCGAAATTGAATGAACAACATCACTTGCGAATGCATAAATCAATGTTGTGCGAGCAAACTCTTCACCGAATCCTCTTGAACGTAAATAAAACAATGCTTCTTTGCTCAATTGACCTATCGTGGCACCATGTGAACACTTTACATCATCAGCAAAAATTTCTAACTGTGGTTTTGTATCAACAATTGCTTCTTCAGAAAGAAGAATGTTTTTATTCTCCTGAAATGCATTTGTCTTCTGCGCATCTTTTCGAACAAGAACTTTTCCGTTAAATACCGCTCTTGATTTATCATTCATCACACCTTTGTAAAGCTCGTGACTATTACAATGTGGTTTTGCATGATCAATCATAGTATGATTATCAACAAGCTGATCACCTTGAGTAAGGTATAAACCATTAAGTGTACATTCTCCCCCCTCATCATTAAAGCGGGCGTTGCTGTCGTTTCTTGAAATAGCTGCCCCAATACTTACATTATATGAGGAATAGTTGCTGCTTTTTTCAAGATCAACTTCTAAACGAGAAATGTGAAATGATCTTAAGTTCTCATCCTGAAGTTTAATATGCTCAACGATTGCATTTTTATCAACAATAACTTCTGTCACCGTGTTGGTGAAATTTAGATTCTCTTCAAGAGATTTGTGCATTTCCACAATTTTAACTTGTGCATTCTCTTCAACCACAAATAGGTTTCTTGGATTTGTTATTACATTTTCACCGGTAGCAGTTACATATAAAATCTGAATCGGCTTTTCGATTACCGAATTTTTCTCAACTAAAATGAATGCTCCTTCTTTAAGAAAGGCAGTACTTAGAGCAGTAAAAATATTCGAGTTATAACGAGCAAAACGTGCAAGGTATTTTTCTGTTATATTAAAGTTCTCTTTAATTGCCATCGATAAATTTTTAATAGTCAACCCTTTTACTTCTTTTGGAATTGAAGAAAGTGTTTCGTCGTAATAACCATTCACGAAAACTAAAGTGATAAAATCTTTCTTATCAAATAAATATTTATCAATTTGTTCGCTTTTTATTTTGACTCGAGCGGGTTGTCTGAAGTTATAATTCAACAGTGGAGAAATATTCGTGTATTTCCAATCTTCATCTTTAAGTGTCGGAAAATCTAATTCTCGAAACTTTGATAAAGCATCTTTTCTAACCTGGTGAAATTTCGATTTACTTTCACCATTCAAATTATCTTCAAATGTTTTGAAGTTTGTGACATACCAATTTTTTAATAATTCGTTTGAATTCATTAATCTAAATCCTTATTGTAATAAATAGAAAAAGTTGCTTATCGTGTGGCAAGTTCTTCTTCAATTTCTTTTAGCCAATCGTATCCTTTTTCTTCTAGCTCTAAAGCTAATTCTTTCGTTCCAGATTTAATTATTCTTCCATTTTGCAGAACATGAACAAAATCGGGAATAATATAGTCAAGCAACCGTTGATAGTGAGTAACCACAATAAAAGCATTATCGTTAGTTTTAATAGAATTAACACCATTTGCAACAACTCGCAAAGCATCAATGTCTAAGCCCGAGTCAGTTTCATCGAGTATTGCTAATTTAGGTTCAAGTACCGCCATTTGGAAGATTTCATTTTTCTTCTTTTCCCCCCCCGAGAATGCTTCGTTCACAGAACGGCTTAATAACTCCTGACGCATTTCAACAATAGGCATTTTACTTTTTACAAGTGTTAAAAATTCCATTGCATCCAATGGTTCCAAACCTCGGTATTTTCTAATTTCATTTAAAGCATTCTTCAAAAGATTTGTATTGGAAACACCCGGAATTTCAATTGGATATTGGAATGCGAGAAATACACCCTCTCGTGCTCTAACTTCCGGAGCCATTTCAATTAGGTTTTTCCCTTCAAAAAGAATTTCACCTTCTAGAATTTCATATTCTTCTCTGCCGGCTAATACTTGAGCAAGAGTACTTTTACCAGATCCATTAGGACCCATAATAGCATGAATTTCACCTTTATTTACAGTGAGATTTATTCCTTTAAGAATTTCTTTTCCGTCAATAGCTACTCTTAAATTTTTAATTTCTAACATTTTATTTCCTTAATATTTTATAAACTTTTTGATGATTAATTTTAACCGACACTGCCTTCTAGACTTACACTTAATAATTTTTGAGCTTCAACGGCAAATTCCATTGGAAGGACATTGAAAACTTCTTTACAATAACCGTTTACTATCATGTTGACGGCATCTTCAGTCGCAAGTCCTCTTTGATTCAAATAAAAGATTTGATCAGCACCGATTTTTGAAGTTGTTGCTTCATGCTCAACTATTGCAGTGGGATTATTCACTTCAAGATATGGAAAAGTGTGAGCACCGCATTGATCGCCAATTAATAACGAATCACATTGAGAAAAATTCCTTGCACCCGTTGCTTTTTTGTTAATCTTGACGAGTCCTCGATAAGAATTGTTGCTTCTTCCTGCAGAGATTCCTTTAGAAACAATAGTGCTGCGCGTGTTTTTCCCGAGATGAATCATTTTTGTACCGGTATCTGCTTGCTGCATATTATTTGTAACCGCAACAGAGTAGAACTCACCGATGGAATTATCGCCTTGTAAAATACAACTTGGATATTTCCATGTAATAGATGAACCTGTTTCAACTTGAGTCCATGAAATTTTAGAATTAATCCCTTTACATAAACCTCTTTTAGTAACGAAGTTATAAATACCGCCAACTCCGTTTACGTCACCCGCATACCAATTTTGAATAGTGGAATATTTTATTTCTGCATTATCAAGAGAAACGAGTTCCACGACTGCTGCATGTAACTGATTCTCATCCCGCTGCGGTGCTGTACAACCCTCTAAGTAACTCACATAGCTGCCTTCTTCTGCGATGATTAAAGTGCGTTCAAACTGCCCTGTGTTTGCCGCATTTATTCTGAAGTAAGTTGATAATTCCATCGGGCATCGCACCCCTTTTGGAATAAAGACAAATGAACCATCTGTAAAAACTGCTGAGTTTAAAGCCGTAAAAAAATTGTCTGTATATGGTACTACCGAACCAATGTATTTTTTAACAAGTTCGGGGTGTTCTTTAATTGCATCACTCATTGAGCAAAAAACAACTCCCTCTTCCGCTAATTTTGCTTTGAATGTTGTTGCAACCGAAACGCTATCGAAAACTGCGTCAACTGCTACACCGGAAAGAATTTTCTGCTCTTCAAGCGGAATTCCTAATTTCGCAAAAGTTTTTAAAACTTCGGGATCAACCTCATCTAAACTGTTTAGTTTTTTCTTCATTTTTGGAGCGGAATAATAGACAATGTCCTGATAATCAATTTGAGGATACTGGACGTTTTGCCATTTTGGCTCGATCATTGTTAACCAATGTCTATAAGCTTTTAATCGCCACTCGAGCATCCATTCCGGCTCCTCTTTTTTCCTTGAAATCAGACGAATAATGTCTTCATTCAATCCTTTCGGTGCTGACTCGGTTTCAACGTCGGTTACGAAACCGTATTTGTACTCTCGATTCGCTAATTCTTCTATTTCATTTACTTCAGTACTCATTATCTTCCTTATATCTCAGATTTTTTTGTAAAACTGTATCAAAGTTATACTATCTATACAAAAAAGTCAAGATTAAAGTTCCCGATAGTTTAATTCACTCATTTTTTTTACGCACTATCGATTAAATTCAATTTTTGGTAATAAAAAGAAGTTTATTCGTATTTTTCAATTAGAATAGATTTTCACTTTTTGAGGATATTATGGCAAGCGGACGACTCATTTTTGTAATTCTGATTTTTCTTTCGAACTCCTTTCTTTACGGACAGAGTTGGATTAGAATTAATCAGATCGGTTACACCCCAAAATCAATTAAAAATGGAGTGTTATTAAGTAAAACAGACCAACACATAACTAATTTTCAAATTTGTGATGCTTTAAGTGATGAAATTGTTTTTGTCGGAAATAAAATTGAATCTTACGGCAAATATGGTTCGTTTGAATCTAGTTTTCGACTTGATTTTTCTTCTTTTCAAAAAGAGGGAGCTTTCTATATTAAAGCGGATAATGTTGTTTCTCCAAACTTTGTAATTAGTAAAAACTTATATAACGGTAAAGCCGATTTTCTTCTTAACTATATGAGACAACAAAGATGTGGTTATAATCCTTTTCTTAACGATTCATGTCATACTCACGACGGATTTATAATTTATCATCCAACTCTTGATTCAACTTATATTGATGTGAAAGGTGGTTGGCATGATGCATCGGATTATCTGCAATACGTTACAACCTCTGCAAATGCAACTTACCAAATGCTTTTTGCCTATCAACAAAATCCAAATGCATTCAGTGACAAATTTGATGCAAACGGAAAACCTGGTTCAAATGGAATTCCTGACATTCTAGATGAATCAAAATGGGGAATTGATTGGTTATTGAAAATGAATCCGTCTGATGAACTTATGTTCAATCAAATAGCGGATGATCGAGATCATCAAAGTTTTCGCCTACCAACTCAAGATTCAGTTTATTATGGAAAAAAATTAGAACGTCCCGTTTATTATATAACCGGTGAACCTCAAGGTGTTTTGAAGAATAAGAATAGAGCAAACGGGAAAGCATCAACTGCAGGTAAATATGCATCAACTTTTGCATTTGCTTCAGAAGTTTTGGGGAAGTTTTATCCAGAATTACGAAAAACTTTAATTGAAAAAGCAAAAGTTGCTTACAAAATTGGAAAAGAGTTTCCCGGAGTTAGTCAAACAGCACCATGCCGGGCTCCTTATTTTTATGAGGAAGATAATTATGTGGATGATATGCAGCTTGGAGCAATTTCACTTTTCGAAGTTACAGGCGAAAAGGAGTATGTGCTAGATGCAGTTAAGTTTGGTAACAAAGAAATTGTAACTCCCTGGATGGGAGCTGATACGGCTCGCCATTATCAATGGTATCCGTTTGTGAATCTTGGTCATGCAAAAATTGCATCTTCTGAATTAGAAGAACGAAAAGAATTTGTTAACTATTTGAAAGAAGGAATTGAACGAGTTGTCAAGAGAGGGAAACAGAATCCCTTTTTAAATGGAATTCCTTTTATCTGGTGTTCGAATAATCTTGTCGCTGCGTTTCTAACACAAGTTAGTTTGTATCAAAAAATTACTGGTGACTATTCTTTTGCTGATGTTGAAGCTTCAATGCGTGACTGGCTTTTCGGTGCAAATCCTTGGGGGACAAGCATGATTGTCGGCCTACCTGAGTTTGGTGTTTCACCAAAAGATCCACATTCGGCATTTACTCATGTCTATGGTTATCCTATTAACGGTGGGCTTGTTGATGGACCGATTTACGCCTCTATTTTTAACTCACTAATCGGAATTCATCTTTCCAAGAAGGATCAGTTTAAAGAGTTTCAATCTGATATCGTTGTTTATCATGATGATTGGGGAGATTATTCAACAAATGAACCGACAATGGATGGAACAGCGAGTTTAACTTATTATTTTTCATCGCTTGCAAATGTTAATGAAAATGAAGAAGATTTAGTAAAATTTCTCGGAGGAATTACACGTCTTTCAAAAAATGAAAAGAAAATTTATCCGGTTTTCACCGGACATGAATTCGCGGACGGAGCTGAAGTAATAACTTCAACGCTGAAGAAGCATAATGCAAAGGCGTCATTCTTTTTCACCGGTGATTTTTATAGAAATCCACAATTCGAAAAAATAATTCAACAACTTAAAGATGAGGATTATTATCTCGGTGCACATTCAGATAAACATCTTTTATATGCTTCCTGGGAGAAGAGAGATTCTACTTTAATTTCAAAAAAAGAATTTAAGAAAGATGTTGCTGATAATTATTTAGCAATGGAAAAGTTTGGAATAAATAAAGAAGATGCAGCATTCTATCTGCCGCCTTACGAATGGTATAATTCCGAAATATCTTCATGGACTGAAGAACTCGGGTTACGGTTAATAAATTTTACTCCGGGCACCTCATCAAATCAAGATTGGACAATTCCTGAACTTGGCGAAAAGTATTATCCATCGGAAAAATTATATAAAAACATTTTGAGTTTTGAACAAAACTCTGAATCCGGATTAAATGGATTTCTACTGTTAATGCACATCGGAACTGACGAAAGACGAACTGACAAATTCTACAATAAATTGGATAATCTTTTAACTGAACTATCGAATAGGGGATATACTTTCGAAAGTTTGAAATAGAAGACTATGCAATTTTTTTTAAGTGACATAGAGTGAGTAACTTTGCAGATACATTTTTGAACATTAAGAATTAATATGACAATAGAATCATTCTTTTTAGCATTTATACCTTTATTTGTAGCGATTGATATAATTGGTACTGTTCCGATATTTTTAGGATTTACAAGCGACTTATCAGAAAAAGAAAAACGTAAATTAATTATTGAAGCCGTTGCAGCCGCATTTATGATTGCAGTACTCTTCCTAGTCGGTGGGAAGATAATTTTAAGTTTCCTGGGAATCACCATTGATGATTTTCGTATTGCTGGCGGGATTATACTGTTAATATTGGCTATAAATGATATTATGTTTTCTTCAGAAGAAAGAAGAAAACCGGGATCAAAAATTGGAATTGTTCCGCTTGGAATTCCATTAATCATAGGTCCTGCAGCACTTGCTACAATTATGATACTAATCGATTCATTCGGGTTTGTCTCAACTCTAATCTCGATGATGAGTAATTTTATAATTGTTTGGCTTGTGTTAACTTTTTCAGGATCGGTTATTAAAGTAATGGGAGAAGGAGGAAC
>JAGUXE010000357.1 GCA_020061995.1 Ignavibacteriales bacterium
ATAAATAAAAACAGAATAAGTGAGAATTATTGAAAAGAGATAAAGAAAAGATTCCATAAACAACCTATATAAATTGTTTAACAATATTAGAACACTAACTATTACTTATACTGCACTGAATTATTTGTTTAGGAACGATATACTGTGTGCAGTTACATGAGATCATTCCAATTGTTTTTCGTTAAACGGATTTATTCTCAGCAAACTTCTGAATTCTTCTTTGTTGAATTTGTCGTATTTATATCTAATCATTTATTATACATGATTTGTAAATCTATCTGAATAACTAATATGAGTGCTATTTGATATGCGAAGGTCTGCTATATGTCGTTCTACTATGGTGCGGGGTATTGAAGTCAAGTGTGAAGTACAATTACTCAAACTAATGAGTTCTACTTTTGAATAACCTATTTTTAACCAAGAAAATACCAACACTGAATATTTCCCCTTAATGTTTGTTCAAACATAATTATATAAATATATAATTCAAAATAAAAATTAATAGTATGAATTCATTGTAATTTGTGTAATTATTAATGATTTCAGAATAAAAAACAAATTTTAAAGTGTTTTTATGGAGTTAATGGAAAGAATTATTTTGCTAGTTTAATGAGGAAGAGAGATAAAACAAAGGGGTTGTTCACGGATGAAATATTATCCATGAACAACCCGTTTTGATTAAGGGCTCCTCTAAAAACTAATCCGTTGACTAGCGGATAACAGGTATATGCTGCCAAACCGGATTTTCGAAGAGAGCTAAATAAAGTTTTTAGAGTTGCCCTTAAAACTCTAAACTAACACCAATTGAAGGAAGAATGCCTATACTGCTTGTTCTGTCAATATCTTTTTCTCTCGCATCCCATCTGTAAAAGCTGATGTTATTGCGGTTATAAATATTCTGAATATCTATATACGTTATTAAAGCCCAGTTGTCAAAGTTCCATCTTCTGTCAATTCTGACGTCAAGACTGTGAAGTTCGGGTAATCTTCCTGAGTTATAAAAAGCGACTGTTTGTGAACCGTCACTGTTAAATGGGGTATAAGGTTTTCCTGTTGCATATCTGAACTTTAAACTTGCTTCCCATTTTTCATTAAAAATATAACCGGCACTTACATTAAATATCCATTTTTGGTCATAACTTCCGGGGCGTTGTACACCGTCTAAAGCAGTAAAAAAACTTTCGCTGTATGTTAAAGATAAAACTCCGTAATGTGGAATATCAGACGATTTTTTTTGTAATGATAATTCTATTCCCCTCGAAAATCCTTTTCCTTCACTCAAGAGTGGTTCTAATCCGAAAGAAGAATAATTATCATCAGCACCGGCATAACCTGCTCCGGTATTTGCCAACACTAAATATGGTCTTGCAATACTTGTCGGATAGTCGGTGTAATTCTTATAAAAACCTTCCAATCTCATATTTATATCTGTTCGTAAGCGGTGATCAAATCCCGCAATATATTGGTCAACACGAATCTGTTTTAGATCTCTGTTTTTACTATCCGCAATTAACCAGATGTAAGATGGAGATTGATGATAAATCCCTGTACTGAAATTAAGTGTAGTTTTATCTGTTAATAAATATGAGAGTGAAAGACGGGGACTAATGCTCAGGTTATTTTTAATTTCATTAAAATAATCAGCACGCAAACCTAAGTTTAACCGCAGTCTGCTGTAATAAAATCCTGTGTACTGAAAGTATAAATCCGATTTCCAAAAATTACCTTTATCGTTCAGCGAAGTTATATTAAGAATATCACCAAATGTAGTTACAAAGAAGGGGAGTTTAACATCAGCATTAAACTGAATGAATTTTACTGAAGCACCAATATTTAATTCTGATTTGGGAGAAATTTTATAAATAAGATCACTTCTCAATACATTCTCTTTTTCCTTTGAAATATTTATAAAGAGAGGAGTAAGCATTGAATCTCTTTGAATTGTTTCGTAATCAACAAAATTTCTGCTTAAACTGATTGTGTAAAAACCTTTACCAAAAAGATGTCTGAAAGATAACCCTGTTAAATACTGAATTTGATCGCTCGCTAAAGCTCTTGAATTGCTGAATCTCTGATCTTCTGTATCATTAAAAAACTTTACATTATCAAACGCACCGACTAATAGAAATGAGAGGGAGTTATGATTATCAAAATTGTAATTCACTTTTGAAAGGACATCATAATACTCCGGAACAAAACCAAAACCGGCAGCTTTGAAAATAAAATCGAGATAACTTCTTCTAGCTGAAAAAAGGAAATTTGCTTTTTCGGAAATTGGTCCTTCAATATTAAGCCCGAATTGTGTAGCGGCGATTGTCGCTTTTCCCCCTAATTTATCTTTACGTCCTTCACGTAAATCAATTGTCAAAACACTTGAAAGTTTATCACCATATAAAGCAGAAAATCCGCCGGTGGAAAATGAAGTTTCTCTCACAAAATCTAAATTTATATAACTCAAGGGTCCGCCGGATGCTCCCTGACTACCGAAATGGTTAATATTAGAAACCGGAAATCCATCAACAACAAATAAATTTTCTGATGGGGCACCCCCTCTAACAATTAAGTCATTTCTTCCTGCATCAGCTTGCGCCACTCCGGGCAATATTGAAAGGGCACGGACAACATCTTCAAATCCCCCCGGGGCACGCCTAATTTCCTCATAACTGAAATTTCTTACGCTGTTAACTTCTGTCGGACTATTCTGAAAAAAATCCGAAGTTACTACAACATTATCAAGTTCTATTACAGATTCTTTCAGTTGGAAGTCGATCATTGCGGGTCGTGCTGAATTTACGATTACATCTGTTTTGGTAATAGCATCGTATCCTATAGCTGTTGCTCTTATTTGATAATTTCCGACCGGAATATTTTCTATTTTGTAATTTCCGTCTAAATCAGAAGCGGCACCAATAGTTGTTCCTACTAAAAAAATGTTAACTCCTGTAATCGGTTGTTTTGTAGAGGCATCAAAAACTTTACCACTGATACTTCCAGAAATACCCTGAGCAGACAATTCAACAAACAAACAAAGGGTTAGAAAACCCATTAAAATTATATTTTTCATTTTATCCCTGTGAACTCCAATATTATAATTTGTAAACTTAATCTTTTTTATTGATAGAACCCCAACTTCATTAAAGCTGCTTCACTATAAACTTATTTTGTACAGAAATAGTTCAATATTTCTAAATATCCGTCAATTTAGTATTTTAGGAGCGGAATAATAAATAATCCTAATTTACTACTCAATTATATGGGGAAAGTACTTGGTTGATTTATACTTAGCGTTAAATGAAAAATTTGAAGTTACTTCATGTAACCAATCAGTAAAAGAATACCTTGGTAAAACCGAAACCGAGATATTGGGCGAAACCATTTGGGAATTATTCAAAACGACAATTTCTCAAAAAGAAGTTTTATCCGTACTCGAAACCGAGTCTGAATGGAAAACGACTCACGTTTACAGCTACAACAGGGTTAAATATATTTTCTTTTTCAGTGTTGGAAAAGTCTTCTCGACAAAGGGAGTATCATACATTATTCATGCACATTCTAAAAAAGAAACAGATATTCTCCTCGAAAAGAAAGAGGAAATATTTAAAGAAGTTCAAAGAATGTATGAGCATATTACCGGTTATTTCTGGACTTCAAATTCCGAAAACGGAATCGAAACTTTTTTCTATCCTGAAAATATCAGAAAAATCACAGGCTATACGGTAAAAGAAATTGAACAACTCCCGGGTAAACTTTTATATCTGATTCATAAAGATGACGTTGCTGATACAATTAAGGAATTGAACATTTTCTCGTCAGCAGGAAGAAAATTTTCACTCATGCTTGATTACCGTATTATCCGTAAAGACAAACAAATCAGATGGCTCAAAGAAAGCTTATCTGTTCAACGTGATGTAAACGGAAAAATTATAAGTACTTCAGGTGTTGCAATTGATATTACTGATCTGAAAGAGGCTCAATCCAGAATGATACGTTCTGAAAACGAACTTAAAGAATTGAATGCCGCAAAGGACCGATTTATAAATATTCTCTCGCACGATTTACGCGCACCGTTTACGAGTATTCTGGGATTTTCGGAAATATTACTTGCCGAACCTAATCTCCCATTAAAAGAAAAAAATGAATACCTCAATTACATTTATGATGCATCACAAAGTCAGCTTCAATTTATTAATTATTTACTTGATTGGTCAAGATTAAAAACCGGCTCGTTAAAAATTGAACCGCAAAGATTAAAAGCTCAGGGAATTATTTATCAATGTATCTCAGCTCTAACCGGAAATGCAATAAGAAAAAATATTGATATATTAGTCGATATTCCGGATGACCTATATATTCAAGTTGATGAACGCCTCTTAACTCAAGTTATTTTGAATATTTTGAGCAACGCAATAAAATTCTCATTTGAAAATTCAACTATCGAAATTAATGCCTCCCTCTTTAATGAAAATCAAGTTGAGTTTGTTATAAAAGATTTTGGTTTAGGAATTAAAACTGAAGATCAGGGCAAAATATTCTCAATTGATAAATCATTTACAAGAGACGGGACTAAAGGTGAAAAAGGGAGCGGCTTTGGTTTAGCGCTTGTAAGAGAAATTATAGAAAAACATAGCGGAGAAATCTGGTTCTATTCCGAAGAAGGAAAAGGAACTGAATTTCATTTTACTTTTCCTGTTCCTTCAAATACTATTCTAATTGTTGAAAGCGATGAACAAGACCGGATTAAATATATTCAGGCTTTATCCGAAACTTTCAAGAATTTCAAAATTCTACATGCTGAAAATGGTTATGAGGCGATGAATATTATTTATGAAAGTTTCCCGAATTTAATTATCGCAAGCCATCAAATGCCTCTTATGAATGGAATACAGTTAATTGAATCGTTGAAAAAAGGAGATAGTTCTTTAAAATACCCGATTGTCATTATTGGTGATGATATTTCAGATGATTCGAAAAAGAGATATCAACAACTCGGGGCAAAATCTGTTATCGAAAAACCGTTTAATAACGATTATTTAGTGAAAATTATTTCATCCACATTAAGTTGATTCTAATGGCTAAATCTTTTATAGTTTCTTTTTTGTATGGGGATTTCCTAAGAGATGAATAACGGTATTAATCGCAGTTGGCAGGCTTTATATACTTTACCAAGACAAGAATTTAAAGCAGAAAAACAGTTGTCCGGTGCGGGCATAGAGTTTTATCTACCGACTATTAAAAAGGTGAAACAGTGGAGTGACAGAAAGAAAAAAGTTACAGAACCTCTTTTGCGCGGTTACATATTTATTTATGCAAGTGAGAAAGAAAGATTAGAAGCTGTTGAATTAAATTCAATAATAAGATCTGTTTTTGATCAGGGAAGACCTGCCCGCATTCATAATTTCGAGATTGAGAATCTTCGAAATTTTGTAAAAGACTCTTATGACTATCAGGTAAATGATGGGATAATTAAGGGAGCAAAAGTTAGAATATGTGAAGGACCTTTTGAAGGAGTAATCGGTTCAATAATTGATGGTTCTTCACAAAAATCTATTTATGTATCGTTAGAATTTATTAACAGAACGGTAATGGCTCATTTAACTGATGGTACCAGATTTGAAGTACTTACCGAATCACAATTAAAACAGATTGAGAATGGTAATGATTAACAATTCTGAAATATTTAATTTGAATAAAGGAGATAAAGTCAATCATTTCCTTTTAATCAAAAAATCGGAAGTCAAAACAACTAAAGCGAATAAACAGTTTTTAGTAATGGAATTAGGCGACCAAAGCGGTTCAATTACTACCAATTTGTGGGATGAATATTCACAAATATTCCATCTTTTCAAATCGGGCGAAATGGTTAAAGTGGCAGGTATAATTGAAGAATATCAAGGGAATCTTCAATTAAGAGTTGATACAATAAGATTAAAAGCTGAAAGTGAATCTGTAACCCCACGCGATTTTCTTCCACATTCACTGCGTGATTTGGATGAAATGAAAAAAGAGTTGGCTGCTTTTATAGAGGGAGTAAAAAATCCTTTTCTTAATACTCTTCTTAATAATATTTTTCAGGGGGAGAAGTACGAAAAATTTATTACTGCTCCTGCAGGTAAGACAATTCATCATGCATATATTCATGGTTTAATTGAGCATACTCTCGAGATCGCAAAAATTTGTGAACTGATGGCTTCTATTCATACAGAAATTAATAAAGATTTAATTATCGCTGCAGCATTATTGCACGACTTTGCAAAGATTGAAGAACTTCAGTTTGATACAAATTTTGATTATACCGATACAGGGAAATTAATTGGGCATATTGTTTTATGTTCATTATTTGTTCAAAAGGAAATTGAAAGAATAAAAGGATTCCCTGACGAACTGAAATTTCAATTAATACATTTAATATTGAGTCATCAAGGTAAACTTGAATTTGCTTCCCCCGTTGTTCCAAAAACAATTGAAGCCGTAACACTTTATCACGCAGATGAACTTAGCGCGAAAAGCAATGCTTACAAAAGGGCAATATTGTCGGATGCTGCAGATTCTCAATGGACAAAGTATTCATCGATATTGTCAACAGAATTATTTAAGTTCCAATATTCTTCCGATAAAATTAAGGAAGAACCAAAATCATCTTTATTTGATTAATTAAAGAGGTAACTATGAAACAAACGGTAAAAATTCTTTCATTAATGTTCGGTTTAATGCTGTTCATTTTTTCTCCTATAAATGCACAAACAGTTGAAGAACTGATTGCTCAAGGGGATGATTTTTCAACAAAGAAATTCGATAACGAAAAAGCTTTAGCAAAATTTATTGAAGCAGATAAACTTTCACCAAACAATTGGGAAATATTGTGGCGATTAAGCCGATCTTATGTTGATATTTCCGAGCATATGCCGTCAAGTACCGATGCTCAAAAAGATGCGCAGCTTGTAAAATATCAAATGGCTTATGATTATGCTGATAAATCGGTAAAATTAGCTCCCGACAAATCAATAACATATTTACGAAGAGCAATCGCTAACGGAAGAATTGCCCTATTTAAAGGTGTTTTTTCTGTTATTGGAATTGTGAATGATGTTAAAAAAGATCTCGAAAAAGCAATTAAGCTCGGTAACGGTGGCAGCGAAGTTCAAGCCTCTTCATATTATGTTCTGGCAAGAACTCACGCAAAAGTTTGCGAAAAAGCTTATTTGGTAAGAATGCCTTTGGGATTAGGTTGGGGAGATATGGATGAGTCGTTTAAGAATTTCAAGAAGGCTATAGAACTTCGTCCGAATTTTAGAATGTATTATTTAGATGCTGGGAAAGCATATATTCAGGAAAAAGAATATGCTAAAGCTAAGGAAATGTTGAGTAAAATTCCTTCGTTACCTGTACTGGATGAAGATGATGCACAATTTTTAGCTGATTCAAAAAAGCTATTAGAAGAAATAAAGAATAAATAGTTCTCGACACAATTTTTGTGACAAACCTCTGAGGTATAGTGAAAGTGCAATTTTGGAAAAATACTTTCTAATGAAAAGTTGTTCTGAAATAATTTCATTGACACCTCAGAGGTTTCTGATTTAATGTAATATCAATAAATTTCATTTTTCAAAAGGCGAAAGTAATTGGAGATTAATTTCCCAAAAGAATTTATCACACAACTTTCACTCGCAAAACGAATAGTTTTTTTCAGCGGAGCTGGAATTTCTGCTGAAAGCGGTATTCCTACTTTTCGTGGAGAAGAGGGAATTTGGAAAAAATTTCGTCCCGAAGAACTTGCCAACTTTAATGCCTTCATGCGTAACCCAACTTTGGTTTGGGAATGGTACCAATACCGCCGTAAAATTGTTCGTGAAACAACTCCAAATCCCGGTCATTATGCAATAGTTGAATTTGAAAAATATTTTGATGTTACAGTTGTAACTCAAAATGTTGATAATCTCCACAAACGTGCGGGGAGCAGCAATGTTTATGAACTTCACGGAAATATTGAGAAGAATTATTGCATTCGCTGCAAAAATAGATATGACTTTATTGAGTTCCCCGAAAATCAAGGTGCCCCTATTTGTGAGTGTGGCGGGAATATTCGTCCCGATATTGTTTGGTTTGGAGAATATTTACCAAACGACCAATTCTCAGCATCCGAAAATGCAGCAGAAGCCTCAGATATTTTTTTTGTAGTCGGAACGTCTTCAGTTGTTTATCCGGCAGCTTCAATAACTAACATTGCAAGATCAGCAGGAAGTTATGTCGTCGAAATTAATATAACCGAAACAGAAATATCGAACCGTGTTAATCTTTTTCTAAAAGGGAAATCGGGAGAGATATTACCCAAAATCCTCGAACTAATTAAATCTGAAAAGTGAAAACGTGAAGAAACAAAAAACAAAATACATCTGTTCGAACTGTGGTTACGAGTCGTTAAGATGGCTTGGCAAATGTCCCGATTGCGAAAACTGGAACAGTTTTACAGAAGAGATAATAGAAAACAACAAACAGAAATTTTCTTCGACTGTAACTTCGGTAACCGCAAAAAAAATGTCTGAACTTTCATCAGAAAAAGAGATTCGAATTAAAACCGGAATTGCAGAGTTTGATCGTGTGTTAGGGGGCGGACTCGTTCTTGGTTCTGTTGTTCTAATCGGCGGTGATCCCGGTATCGGTAAATCTACATTGGTTTTACAAGCATCTTCTTTACTCAAAACAAAAGTTTTGTATGTGAGCGGCGAAGAATCGGCTCAACAAATCAAAATGCGTGCTGTAAGATTAAAAGTTAAATCTGATTTACTTCTTCTTTTGCCGGAGACTAATCTTCAAACGATTATGTCGGTTATAAAAAATGAAAATCCTCAAGTGGTTATCA
>JAGUXE010000087.1 GCA_020061995.1 Ignavibacteriales bacterium
AAGCCTATGTCCTCGGTTATGAACCAAAGTCAAAAGTGAAATATGATATAGGCTTTAATTGGACGGTGGGTAATAAATGGACAAATAAAGCCTGGCCAAAGACTTACTGGCAGAAGCTGGAAGGTTTAGTAAAGGGTAAATATTCTATCTCTTGGCAGCAAGGTTTAAATAGTATTTATGAATATATTGATTGGATAAATTCTTGTCGATTGATTGTTACTGCTGATACTTTGGGATTACATATCTGTTTAGCATTAAATAAAAATGTTGTAGCTTTATTTGGGCCAACTTCCCACAGAGAAATATATTTTTATAATTGTGGTTCCTATTTATTGCCTCAAGTGCCTTACAAATGTATACCCTGTTTTAAGCCATATTGTGATAAAAAAAGACAATGTATGGAATTTATTACTCCTGAAATAGTTAAAGAAAGAATTGAGAATGAGTTTGAGAGAAATAAAATTACCTGAAAGGTATAACTACATCGCCTGTTTTTTGACTTTGGAATGTAACTTAAATTGTAGTTATTGTATAAATTATTTTGGCGGGATTAGGAGATTTAAAAAAAAGATAATTTCTGGTAAAAAGTGGACTGAAGGATTAAATCATCTGGTTTGTTCTGAAGATTTACCTATTACCTTGCAGGGAGGAGAGCCGAGTTTGCATCCGGATTTTATTTGGATAATTAAAAATCTCAAAGAAAGCTTAAATATTGATATTTTAACAAACCTTTGTTTTGATGTTGATGAATTTATTAATAATGTAGAGCCAAGCCGTCTACACAGAGATGCTCCATATCCCAATATTAGGGTAAGTTATCATCCACCCTATATGGATTTAGACCAACTTATAAAAAAGACGTCAAGGTTGCAGCGGGTAGGTTTTGCTATTGGGATTTTTGGTATATTACACCCCCAATTTAAAAAAGAGATTTTGTTGGCTCAGAAGAAATGTCAGGATTTAGGAATTGATTTTAGAACCAAAGAGTTTTTAGGAAAGTTTAATGGCCAAATACATGGAATTTATCTTTATCCTGATGCTGTTAGCAATAATAAACGCAAAAGGTGTCTATGCCGCATATCAGAGCTAATTATCGGACCGGATGGCGGCGTCTTTAAATGCCACCATGACCTTTATAAGGATTTTCCACCCATTGGTAATTTGCTAGATCCCGATTTTGAAATAAAGGATATGTTTAGAGAATGTGATCAATTTGGAGATTGCAATCCTTGTGATATAAAGGTAAAGACAAATAGATTCCAAATTTATGGACACACATCTGTGGAAATTAAAGATATAAGAGATGACGTCTTAGTTAAACCTATATTATCGAAATAATATGATACCCAGAAGGAAGATACATATTATAGAGGGAGAATTTTATATATTGATGCATAGTATATTTAATAAGGATATGGATTTTTCTGGCTATATACAAAAATTTGAGGAAGCATTCGCAAATTTTATAGGAGTAAAGCATGCGATCTCTGTTAGTTCTGGCCGGTATGGAATGGAGCTTATGCTTCGGTCTTTAGAGCTAAACAAAGGAGATGAAGTAATTATTCCCGCCTATACATTGAAAGATTTAATTGGTATTATTCAGTCTTTAGGATTAACTGTAATTCCAGCTGATATCGATTTTAAAACTTTTAATATTGACCCGAACTCAGTGGCCGAAAGAATAACAGAGCGTACAAAGGTTATTTTAGCCACGCACCTTTTTGGAACACCTTGTCAAATTGATAAGATTTTAGAAATAGCAAGAAATAAATCTATTTTTGTTATTGAGGATTGTGCGCATTCACTCGGTTCAGAATTTATGGGGCGCAAAACAGGTTCTTTTGGAGACGCAGCTTTTTTTAGTTTTGAGACCATAAAACCTGTTAATACTTATGGTGGCGGTATGGTGGTTACTGATAACGAAAAACTTGCTGGCAAGGTGTGTGAAGCATCGCTTCACCAAAGAAGCAAAGTGTATGTACCAATTAAAAAAAATATTATTGCATTCTTTGAGAATTTATGTCTGCCTACACCGTTATTTTTTCCTATTCTGTATTTATTAGCTTCTCCGCGCTGGAATAAAAAGATATCTTATCTTTATAGAACATTACAGAAGTCACTCGCACCTAGACAACTTTTTTCAGATGCACAGGCCTTTATAGGAATAGAAAAATTAAAAACACTTGAGAAAAGAATTGCCTTAAGACAAGCACAGGCGAGTTTATTTAAATCCTTACTTAGTAATAAAGTTACGCCGCAACAAATTGGCGATGAAATATCTCCTAATTATTATTTTTTTGTGGCTTTATTACCATCTAATATCTGGGAAGTAAGGAAATTTTTGCTTATGCATGGTATAGATGCAGGAATAGGTGCAGAAATTGCTGATGACTGTGGAAGCATTTTGGGCCGAACAGATTGTCCGAATACAACAGAAGTTTTTCAACAGGCTATTCAACTTCCCTTGCATGAAGGAATGTCAAAATATCATATCTGGTATGTGGTTGAAGTGTTAGGAGAGTTATTTAATTGAGAGTACTTTTTGATAGATCTGCTATGCACTTGAAGAAATCGAGGAATCTTATATCAGCAATCAAAAGGATTTTGTATATATTTTTGAAAGTTTTAGTAAAGCAGAATCTTTGTTTTAAAAATTGTTAACATGTTTGAATTTAAAAGATCAACTAAAATAGTCAAGAATAAATTTATAAAAATCACACGGTAGATATATTAGAATAATACTATGAGCTTATTAAGAACTATCGTTACAGAAATGGAAGTCATAAAAAGAACATTAAGAAGAAGGTATTATATGGTCTTAAGACCAAACTACATCGAAGAACAGATGAAAAAACGCCGAGGTGGATGTGGACGTCATGGATGTTGCGACCTTTCTTTTCTTCACAGAATCTATAATAAATATTACAGAAGATGTTTAAGTAAAGATGACCGCACAAGATGTCTATTATGGAAAAATCTGCCCAGAGAGTGTCAAGTTTATCCATTGGATGAAAAAGATAAAATCCCTGAAACAAGGAGTTACTGTAATTTCTATTGGGAAGAAGAAAAATCATTATCTATCGATGATGAAGCGGGTAAAAAATAATTTTTTTGTCCAGTTTAAAAATTTTCTATCTTTTATAGAAGCTAAAAGATGCAGACAGCTGAAAATTCCTCCAAATAGTATTCTTTTTCCAGTTATCTGGATTACCAATAGGTGTAATTCGCGATGTAAGATGTGCAACATGTGGAAGACAGACCCAGTGATGCTTTCTAAGGAACTTACAGCTCAAGAGTGGTATTCTTTTATTGATTCTGCCAGTCGTATGTGTGCAGCAGTTATTGTTATTACGGGGGGAGAACCGCTTCTTCGTCAAGATATTTTCGACATCATAAGATATATTCGCAAAAAGGGAATTGCTTGTCACTTGTGTACCAATGGGGCTTTGCTTAATGAAATTACAGTAAATAGACTTAAAGACTCTGGTATTAATACTGTTTCGGTATCGCTTGATAGCGATACTGCAGAAATTCATAATGAGATGCGCGGCATTGATTGTTTTGATACTGTTGTTAAAGGGATTAGGCTTTTAAAAGGGGCTGCTCCAGAAATTAAGATTGGTATAAACTATGTGATTACAAAGCGAAATTTTCGTAATATGGATCGAATGATTTCCTTTGCTGAACGTCTTGGCGTCGATCAAATCAAATTTGACCCGATTCACACCAATTTGATGCATAGACAAAAACCCCTTTCTAGTTTTGAAGGCCTTATTTTTAATAGGAATGATTTGTCCGAACTCCGGTTTGAAGTTGATAAACTTATCAATGCGGCTTCTCGAACTAAGTTATTGACAAATTCTATAACTTTTCTGAAAGGGATATTGAGCTTATATAAGGGTCAGCCTAGTATATTACGCTGTTACGCAGGGTATGTTTCTTGTGCCATAGATGCCTTTGGTCGAGTATCTCCTTGTGATAATTTTGACGGAGATGAAAGTCTGCGAAATAAGCCGTTTGAAGAAGTATGGAAGTCTCGGTCTTTTCAACAATTACGCAAGCTGGTAGATAATTGTGACTCAAGATGTTGGGATACAACTCATACTGTAATTAATATTCGTTGTTCAACATGGGGTTTTATGCAAGAGTTTACCCAAATCCTGAAAGAGATATGCTTTTATTTCTGTTAAATAAACAATAAATAAAATAGAAGGTTACAAATGAAAGGAAGAAATATCGTATATCTTATCTTCTCTTCTCTTTTTCTATATCTCTTTGTTGTTTATGATGTAAATTTTCATGGTCCTGATGAGCCTATTTATTTTGCCTATACAGCTAGTGTTGTTGAAGATGGTGACCTG
>JAGUXE010000146.1 GCA_020061995.1 Ignavibacteriales bacterium
AGAGTTTATAAAATTTGTTTTCATATAGATATTTTTTTCTTTGGAATAATCGTAAAGAAAGCTTGATACTTCCTTGCGGAAATTTCTATCAATTAGAAGATTATCGCGATTATGCGTTGCCCAGATAATATGAAGCCAAATCTTCGTGAAAGATCAAACGGACATTCTACCTCCTTAATAATTATAGTAAACATAAATAATGTATAGTTATTATCACAGTAGACTAAGAAGAAAAAAGGAGCTTAATCTACAGTGTACCCTTAATCGTTTTGTTGATTAAATTACACGGGAGAAAACGGTTGAAACCGTTGATGTGTGTTTGTTTGCTTTAATCCAATGGCTAAAGCCATTGGTTAATGTGATTCGGTCATATTAGGACGAGTTGTTGGTTAATTTAGAACAGAGACAATAGAGGATTAATAATAACAATATTTTAACCCATGGCACTAAGGGAAACCCAATCGGATTATGAGATTAACAGAAATTAATCTTAGCGTTTCTTGGCGCACTTGGCGGTAAAAAAAAGCAAACCGCAAAGGTCGCAAAGTTTCGCAAAGGAAAACAGAAAAACGTAATCGAAATAAATTTTACTTATTGGAAAGTAATTGCCTCATGCGGCAGAGTGTCGAGATGAATCTCGACCTACAAAAAACAATCTTTTATGCAGATATTCGCTAAAGCGAATCATTAAAGTAGTTTAAGAAACTCTTCAGGGTAAAGATCAACATCTCGTAGAATCTTCCGTAATAAACCAATTCCGATAATATGATTGAGGACGGTAATAGAAGTTTTTTCGGGACATTGCAGACGAATGTGACTTCCTTTTTGTCTAACTGCTTTATAACCGATTTTGCTCAAAGCAGCAATTACGCGTTTCCCTGTAAGAGGGGGAAGTTTTGTCATATTGATATAGTATGAAGACTAAATTCTTGAGGTTTATATGATTGAAGCAATTTTCGATTTTCTTGTTCTTCAAGAATTAACTCAATTACTTCACGGATGTTCTTAAGGGCTGCATCAATAGTTTTCCCTTGTGCATAACAGCCGTCGAAAAGGGGGCACTCAACAACATAATAACCATCTTCATCTTTCTCCACAAAAAGAGGAAGCTGCCGTTTACTTTTTTTTGTCACTTTTTCCATAATAATTTTCTTGTGGTTATTTACACGTTGCGGATTTATTTGTTTTTTTTAATTCAGACATAAAACTTTTATAAGCAAACTTAATAATTAAGAAGCAGATTCCAAATAGTGTAATGAGATTAATGGTTGCTTCGATAAGTTACAACCGAATCTACCCACCATGATTTTTTAGTGCGTTTGTGTTTTTGTTGCAAAAAGAACTCCTCTTGGGAAGTGAGTTTGTTTAACTTGTAACTCTTTACATTAACGAAATTAGGTTTAAATAATCTTTGCGTTTCTTGGCGCACTTGGCGGTAAAAAAAAGTAAACCGCAAAGGTCGCAAAGTTTCGCAAATGAAAACAGAAAAACGTAATCGAAATAAATTTACACAACTCAAAGTAATTACTTTATGCGGCGGGGTGTCGAGATGAATCTCGACCTACAAAAAGAAACAGCTAGATGTAATAGAGTCGAATTATTATTCTACAAACCCTAATCGCTTTAATCCTTTTTGAATTAGTGGATCTTTCATTACGTTATTCCAAACGAGTCCGGTGCGTAAGTTTTCTATCATTATAACAAACGGACCTTGGTCTATTCCAAGATAATCTTTATTGAACCAATTAAGAGTCGGGTTAAAGGAATCTACAAATCCATATTTTCCCCATAATCCTTTATCACCATATTTTTGATACATCGATTTAAGAGTTGGGATAACTATTTCCGGAGCGAAAACAATAGAGCCACCGGCAGCAGTTGGGGCAATAGTTCCGTCATCATTTTGAATTACCTCTTTACCGCTTGTACCGCGTGCGTTATAATATTCGAATTTTTTATCGTCATAATTGTAGATGTTACCGGGACCATCGCAAGCCGTAAGTCCCCAGCAGAGTGAATCATAACCCTTCCAGCCAAGCGGATTTTCGATGGCATAAAGTTGTTGAGTTAATACTGCGCGTCGAGAGTTTTCGAAATAATCGATTCCCTTTTCTTTTAGATAACTATCGCTTAACCCTCTAAAATCAATGAAGAGATGGGAGTATTGATGTCCGAACAGAGGAGGAAAAAGTGCATGCGCTAAACCTAGATATGGTTCACGCCATTCATAATTGTAGAGCCATTGGTTATATGCTAAATCTATTTTGGAATAATCTAAAGAAGCTGCGAGTAGATACATAATCAAAGCTTCATTATATCCAATCCATCCGATTGGATTAAGCCCAGTTTCAGGTTCCCATGAGAGTGAGATTGTATTTTTAAACTTGCCGGTTGACGGCATAGTGAGAAAATCCCATTCAACACGCTGAGTAATTTTATCGCCAAGATTACGGATTTGGGTTTCAGTTTCGTCATTCATTTTATTATAAAACTGAATTGCGAAATGAATTCCCGCAAGCAAAAGTCCGGTGTCGATTGAAGAAAGCTCACAATCCCACATCCGTTTACCGGTTTTAATATCAACAAAATGATAAAAGAATCCTTTATATCCTGTAGCGGAATCGCGATCACTTTGTTCGGCAGTCCACAGAAATTTTAATAGATTTAGAGTAAGTTGTTTTGCCCTATCGCGCGAAATCCAACCACGTTCAGCACCGATTGCCCAAATAGGTAATGCAAATCCTGTAGCCGCCATACTGGCAGGCGATTCCGGTTGTGTCCGGTCTCTTACCAAACCATTTTCGGGATTGATTTCATTGATGAAGTAGAGAAATGAGTAATACTGAAGAGTATCAAGGAAAATCTCATCCTCTAACGAAAGTTGATAATTAATTTTACGACCGGTTTTGTCATCCTCTGCAACTAATAATAGTTGCAGCAGCAAAACTAAGGTAATAATTATGAGAAATTTAGTTTTCAAGATTCGCACCTTTGCTTAAATTCGATAATTAACATCTCCCCAGTAAAAATAAAATGTTCTTAAAAAAGTGTAACCCCAAATGTAAATCTATGAGTTTCCAACAATCTTCCGTAATCAGCCCATGCATAATCAAATCGGACGTTTGAGTTTCCTGCAAAAGGAACATTTACACCTACACCGAGAACGAGTCCTCCTTCGGAATCAGGGACAAATAAATCACGATAACCGCCGCGAAGTGCAATATTTTGAAGTAGTTGAAACTCTGCTCCGACATTAATCTTTTCAGTGTTATCGTTAGGATGCATTGCATCGATTGCAACTGTTAATTTATAATCTTCAGAAAAAACAAACGGATAAGAAACGCCTACTCTGAATACGGTTGGTAACGGATAAGAATCTGTTCGTAATTCAGCCGGAAGCATATCGTTATCGCCATATTTTTTAGGATCAAAATCATAATTGATATAAAGGTCTCTTCCTTCATAACCGGCTCTCGGACCAAAATTAGAGACACTCGCACCAATGCTGAATGATTCATATTCATAAGAAACACCGAAGTTCATTGCAAATCCGGTTAGTGTACTATGCCAAATAGTCTCTTGAAAATAACTTATTTGAGTACCGACTGAAACTCTGTCGGTCAGCATTAATCCATAACCGATACCGAGCGCAAAGTTAGTTACTTTATAACGTTCACCTGTTCCAAGCGGTTGTTCAACTGTTCGAACATCAATTTCACCCGAATTAAGTGAAGTTATTTGAAGTGCGAAAGTTCCTATTTCGCCCAGTGGAACGGCGGCAATTGCATAATTATATAAAATATCCGCAACCCATTTATTATACGTGAATTGAACATCAATGGATGAAAGTCTACCGAGACTTGCAGGGTTATAAAATATTGATGTGGCTTCACCCGATACCGACGTTCCGGCATTTCCCATTGCGGCTGCACGGCTGCTCGGTTCAATTTTCAGAAACTGTACGATAGTTGTTCCGGTTTTACTTTGCGAAAACATCTCCGTAACAAAACCGGATAAAAAGAAGAAAATAACAATCGATATAAATTTTAAAGTTTTCATTTATTCACCGTTTTTTACTTGATGATTGCAAATTTGCCAATGTAAGGATCAACTCCGTCAGCCTCTACATGAAATATATAAAGTCCGGGAGCTACTTCAAGATTGTCTTTCGTTCTTAAATCCCAGGGGACAAATCCTTCGGTAATAACTCCTTCGTGATATAATGTTTGAACAAGTTCACTTGTAACTGTGTAAATTCTGATTGTACAATTTGCAGGTAAACCTCTAAACTCAAGTTTTCTTTCGCCTCTTCCCGAAACCGCAAATCGTTGGGGTTCAAAACTTGCAGCACCGACATAAGGGTTAGGTACAACATAAGGTTTTGTATTGTAATCGGTTTTTGCCTTGTCGGCATCTATTTTTTGTTCTGTCGTTTTAAAAGTAAAAACATCCCCTTTTTCAAAAGGAACAAGCAAATTCAATTTATAAATATCAGTACCTGCAGGAGGAACAATTGCACCGCGTAAATATTGTCCTGTTGTATCCATGCGGATATTCCATGTTGAAATATTTGTTGCCGGAGCTGCATTGGCATAAGTTAATACTTCGATATAATCGCCATGCTGATTTATTGTTCCGGAATTGTCGAAGTCGGCAAATCTGAATTTCAATTTCTTATCGCCGCCGGATGATTTTGCAATCACTTTGAACTTAACCGGTTTCGATCTTAAGACTGTACCGAATCCCGCTACAGATGTATCTTGAATTTCATCGCTAAAAATAATTTCGATATTGTCGGGATAACCGTTTCTCCTAAAATTTCCGGGGCGGGATGGAGCATAACGAGAAGCAAAAGAAATGGTTGTAGCGCTTGCTGAAGTAAATCCGGTTGTAACGGTATCAATAAAAACCGAATCGGATGTTGTGATAACAGGAAGTACTCCTTTAGCAACCGGACCTATACCAAGTCCTGAGAAATCAGTTCCGGTTTTGAATAATGTATCTCCGGCGGTTTCATCAATTAAACTGTAGGAGATTGCTTTAACTGAATCGGTCGGATTAAAAAATTCTATCTTGAAAACATGATCGTTCGGAACAAGATTAGAATTCTTCACAAGAACATAAACGGTTCCGGTTCCTCTTCCCTGTGAATGAACAATGTTTTCTGCCTTAGCAGGAACGTATCCAACCGAATGAGGATTAGGAACAACTTCAACGGTGTTTTTTGAAAGAATAGTTCCGCCGCGTAAAGTTTGTGTTACGGCGATAGCGTTTTCAGAAGGATAAAGTTCAAGCGAATCCGAGCCGCGATCATAAGCTGTAACAGCGTAATAATAACGTTGACCATTTACAACCGTTGTATCTACAAACGTATGTGTTATACCATTATCAGATCCAAGGAAATAACCGACTCCTTCAACCTGAACTTGTGAAAAGCCAACTATATCATTTATTAAATCAAATTGTGCTATCGGTTTTCCGTTTCCTATCGGACCTGAACCTGTTCCGGTTGTAATAACCTGAGGATCAAGAAAAGTTGGATCGGTACTTCGATAAATTCTGTAACCTTCAAAATCGTTTGTCGTTGTTACCGGATCATAAGCCCGTTCTGCAGCATCATCCCAGGAAAGTGTAACAGAACGATCACCTGCAAAAGCTGTTAATGTTGGCATTGGCGGCGGTACTGCAAATTGATAATTAGCTTTGTAAATCTTTTGAACTACTTTAGTATTGTTTTTAAGTTCTCGAAGATCATGTCCGAAAACAAGAGCAAGACTGAATCTTTCAGTTTTATCTGCTTGAAGTTTAAATGGACCTGAGGCGAATAAAAATCCGATATTAATATTTGTTCTTGTTATCTCTTGTTCAAATGAAGAATCAGGTGTAGTAAAAATGTTATATAGACGTTTAGGCCAATTTCTGCCGTCATCAAAAAAGATAATATTATCTGTAGAGCCACCACCGGATGGATCATTAATAACATTATACTTAAATCCGGTTAAACCTATTTGATCAGACTCATCAATATCGGTTTTATCAAAATTAGGTTCGCCGTTTGTGGGTATTCCGTCAAGTTCGCCGGTATCATCTGTACCGAAAACGCCATCAGCACCGGTATCATGGAATTCGGCAATCCAATCTAAATCTTCATCTCCCGTCCACCAATAACTTCTTTGATAAGCGGGTCTATTTTCAAGTTCGCCGTAATATGCTTCAAACTTACTTAAATTATAATTTGCGAAGACATAATTTTTTATTGCATCTTGATTTGTTAAAAAAACACCGGGGCCACCGTCACGTTTCTCATTTGTAATTCCATCTTCATCATCATCAACAAAGTTTTGGGAGTTACCCGGAGTTTCTAAATACGAATATCCGAGATAACCGGTTTTTCCCTTAACACCGTTTCCGTAATAATCCCATGTATAAACAATGTTCAGCCCGGGTTCGCGACTGAAGTAAGCATTATCATCATCGGATTCTGGATAAGGATCAACTCCTTTAGTAGAGCCTCCGACTCCGGCATCCATATATAATCCGAATAAAATATTATCGTTGTAATCAGTAGTACTTTCGTTGGTTATATCATAGTGAAAAAAGATAACATTTCCGGCTTGCGGGTTATTCCATTGAAATCCGCGCTGTTCAACCCGAAGCCCCAAGCCTCTTCTTGTGCGATCGCGGGAATCGGGAAAATAATTCCAGGCATCATAATAATTATCATCAAAGACAACAAAGCTTTCTTGCATTTCTAATTTTGGTGCTTTGCCGAAATAACCATTCCAACTGCTTCCCCAACCCGGATCATCGGTGTCATAAAGTTTATCAACCCATCTGTCGGGCCATGTGCGGGGATCGTTACTCATTGCAACAGAACGTGCTTTATTAATTACTGCATCATTTTGAAAATAACCGGGACGGGGTTCAAAGCGCATAGTTTTATTTGTGATTGGGCTTGTACCTTGACGTTCTCTAAATCCGGTTTCAAAAATGTAAGATTCGCTCCCTGACTCCTGAGTTATTTTTGCAAGGACAAATGGTGTAATACCGTCACTGTAATTTTCTCCTGAACCTTTTGGAACTTCAACCGAATGGAATGTGGTTAAATCAACATTTATTGGATCAGCCGGATAATCGCCGACCATTCCATAATTAAAGAAGCGAGTTCTTATTCTATTGAAATCGTGTTGACCCATTCTTTCAGCATCAATTTTTCCTCTTAGGGAATCGGGGACAGGTAACGGAAAGCCTTGCGGAAAAAGATCACCCGAAAAAAGGATCAATGCAAGAAAGATTATGGAGGTATAGTATATCTTATTAATTTTTACATTTTTCATAATTATTTACTCCTGAAAGAAATGCCAAGTTCAATCTTGCGCGGTTCGTGAAATCTACCCGGATTCGCTAATGCAGCTCTATCAGCAAGAGGATTAACGGAATAATCGGGGCTTCCTGTTTCCGAAAAAATAAATCCATTTACAAAATGAGTGTTAAGCAAGTTAGTTATTCGTAAAAATGCACTCATATCCAACAGACTTAAAGAGAAAGATTTTTCAGCACGAAAATCAACCAAGACGAATCCGTTTTTACTCCCGGAATTAGTTTCAAGATCAGCATTAAATCCGGTTCCTCTTGCGGGTGTGTAAGGCATCCCACTTCCGTATCGCACAATTGTACTTAATGAATAATCACCCGGGACAATCCAGGTTGCAGTTGCATTAATGGTGTGTCTTTGATCCCAGCCAAAAGAAATATCGCGGGGTCTTGAATCTTTACCGCTGGCAGCACGATTAGCTGTTTCGTATGGATCGCTGCTGTTGCCGCGTGCGAATTGCATTGTGTAGTCAAGCGTTGTGCTTAAAGGACCAAATGCTCTTTGTGTTAGCGCAATTGTTATTCCGTAGACACTTCCAAAATCGACATTTGTTAATCGAGGATAATCGGCTGCTGCATAAGTTGAGATAAATTCACTTCCAAGTAAATCACGAATATCTTTATAGAAGAAGGTTAATTCATAACCGATTAATGCCGATAATGCTTGTTTCAAACCGACTTCATACTGAACCGTTAATTGTGGTTTAAGATCTGGGTTACCCATTGTTCCGTATGAAATTCCGCCGTCTTGTAAATCTTTTAAGATCAAATAATTCGAATTACTGTATAGGTCAGCCAAGCCGGGCATTTGATAAAAATGTCCGTAAGCAAAATAAATTGAAGCTCTATCTGTTAACGGAAAACTGAAGCCTAATCTTGGAGCTAGTGCAATTTTAATAGTAGTTTTTTTGAGTTCAGAATTAGGAGCACCGCTAATAGAATTTGCAGGATTTTGTAAATCATCTGGAATAAATGCATTCGCATCATAATACTCTAAACGAAGTCCTGCACGAACAACTAAATCTCCCATTTCAATTCTGTCTTGTAAATAAGCAGCGAATTGTGTCGGATGATAAGTTTCTAATTTTGGGTCTTCTATTTTTTCAGGTTTATCTTTTGCAACCAAAACACGTGTCCCCGAAATATTAGTTGTTGTTATAAACCCGGGACTACCGAAAGAGATTTCTGCAAGTTGTCCTTCCAAACCGAGTTCGATTAAATTGTTTCTGTTTAATTGCCAGGTAAAGTCTCCCTTTGCTATAAAGGAATTGGTTTTTTGTAAATATCTTCCGAGATCAACTCCCTGCACAATTGCACCATCTTCATAGTTTGCATCACTTTTAAATTCACCGGCAGCAAGATAACGAGGGTCAAAAACGCTTTCATACATATATGATTTATAATCAAAAAAGTTTTGACGAAGACTTACTTTATAAAACATTTCATTCGAAATAGTCTGCGTTACATCTATTCCATGAGTTAATGAATTTGTATTGTTTGGTTTAGCTCCATCCGGATTTAGCCTTAGCCCGAAGTTGTAATATTTATTTACGATGCGATTTAGAATTGCCTGATAACTTAGTTGAACATTTGAAATGGAAGTGTTTGTAATCTTAAATTGACCGCTCCATTCACGAGTGGTACTCATCGGAACGCTTTCATTGTCGCCGGAGGGATAAAATATTTTGTTATCAAGATCATTAGAATCGGTTGGGACAAATCTTCGTTCACCATATAACCAGCCGTTTCCGTAATATCTACGCCCGCTTAATAGAAATGTGGTTTGCGGAAGATAAGTCGGTCCGCTTAATGTTAATTGAAAATTGTGTAATGTAATCGGATTAAAATCTTTGTTGTTAGGATATCTCTGATTATCAAAAGGTAAATAATCGCCACCGTAAACTTCGCCTGAAAATTCAAACTTATCGGAGCCGGTTCTTAGTACAGCATTTACCACTCCCGACATTGCCTGCCCGTATTTAGCATCGAAGGTTCCGGAAATAACCTGAACTTCTTGCAGTACAGATTTATCAAGAAGTAATGTTGATGAATTATTAAAAGGATTATTTACCGTAACACCATCAACCTGATATTGAACTTCTCCGATTCGCCCCCCTCTGAAATGTCCGTCAATAACCCCGGCTTGCAAATTCACAATTTGGTTTAAGTCTTGAACGGGAAGAAGATTTATTTCTTCTTTACTGATAGAGGAAACGGAACTGGTTTGATTAAATTCAACTAAAGGTCTTTCTGCTGTGATTGTTACCTCTTCCCCCTCAATAACCATAATTTGGAGTTGAACATTTATGCGGGTTGTTTGATCCGAGTTAAGCTTAATATTTTCAATTAGCTTTGATTGATAACCGATATAACCGAATCGAACGATGTAAGTTCCAGCTCTCAAATTAAGTATTGAATAATAGCCGTCGAGATCAGTTGCGGCACCTTGATTAGTTGCCCCTACAATGACAACGTTAGCTCCCACTAGCGGCTCACCGCTTTCATCGGTTATTCTGCCGGCAAGTTTTCCTGTTGTTTGAGCTGCTAAATTAAATGAAAATATAATTAACATTAATAATGGCAGCCATATCATTTTGTTTGTAAGAGGCTTTGATAAAATGTTTTTTATCGTTAGAGCAGGCATTTTTTTCACCTTAATATTGATAATCCTAATCAGAATTAAAAGGGAGCTCGAAGAGAAATAGTTTCTCTTCGAACCCCGGAAGGAAACTACTTCATCAAAATCATTTTACCGGCAGTTGATTCAAAAAACTGTCCGGTTTGATTATTCTTTGCACTAATTTTATAAAGATAAACACCCGAGGATAATTCTGTACCGTTAAATGTAAATTCATTATTTCCGGCGGAAGCAACATTCTGTCTCATTGTTCCAACTGTTTCACCGAGTAAATTGAATACGCTTAACGAGATTTCACCGGCAAATGGTGTTGAGTATTTAATTGTTGTAGTTGGGTTGAACGGATTAGGATAATTTCCCTTTAGATCTAAAGATGAAGGGATAAGAGAAACATCATTATCATCAACACCGACAAGCAAATTATTCGGATCCATATAAATCCAGGCAGCAGCGGGTCCACCGCCATGCTCTCTAAACCACCAGGTTCTGGTTCCATAATTTAAGAGAGGATCTTCAAAAACATCACCATCATAAAGGCATAGACCACCAAATAATGTTTTATCACCTAAGCCGGTTTGATAACCAAGCAATCCGGTTAATTCTATTTTCATTTCAACTGTATAACCTTCATCAATATCTGAATTATTGTTAATGGTTGTAGTCCCTTTTAATTTAACGGCATATGAACTTGATGTTGAATCGAGAAGTTGTTGCAAATAATCGTAAGCTTTGGGTAAACTATCGGGACCGAAACCCATTCGTAATAATCGGAATTCAAAAACGTTATCATCGTTGAATGAATTTCTATCAGCAAGAATAATACTTATACCGTCAGCAAGATCATATACTGCATTCCCCTGTACAATTTGATCATTAACATCTGCAGCCAAGTAAAGGTAATTATCTTTAAAAAACATTTTAACTGTTGCATAAGATGGGTCAAGAATATCAGGACGTAAACCGGGACTTACTTCAGGTTGAAATTGTCCGCTTTGATAAGGACCCGCACCTGAATAAGAGGCACGAACAACAGAATCGCCCCATGCAATAGTTAAAGGAGTAACGCTATTCCACACATCTTCATCTAAATTTCCATCGATAACGGGGGCAGCAACCTGTGCACCGTTTTGAAGAACCATATCAGGTGTAATTTCCGGCAAAGTAACAGTGTTTACGGTTACTGAAGGTGAAGCATGAACTCTAAGTACGTTATTACCGTTTGCATTTCCCCATGGATTTTGCACATGTGTTCTTGCAGAACTAACAATTGAAGGATTGTTTTCGTAAATATAGTCGCAATCCCAAATAGAAAAATTAAGCTGGATTATATCACCCATCGTTTGTGTTAAATCATAACCTAATGAATCAATAGAAATTCTCATTTCAGCAATCCAACCTTGATCTCTTCCGGCATCATTAGTTTGTCCGCCGATTACTCTGAATCCCGCATCCCAAACCGCACGTTGTGCATCTGTTCTGGTGGTATCGTTAAAATTTCCGTATCTGCCAATGAATCTAGGTGGAGAACCGGGAGTTGCGTATTGAGGAACATTTAGATACCAAAACGCATAGAAAAATTCTACGGGATTTAATGGACGGGTAGCGTTTGCTTTATCTTTAATTGACATAAGAATACCATCCCAGCGCGCCCAATCAGCCGTTCCGCCAACCGAAGAATCTTTTGCACTGAAAGCGATATATAACTGATTACCTGAAACTAAAAATTTAACCACAGCATCTGTGGGATCTGTAATAGCGTCAGCTTGAAACTCTGATCTCCAACCACTTGTCGGCAAACCTGCACTCTGTCCATATTTTACAACAAGAGATTCAGCTTTTGCCCAAACCGGTTCATCAAGAAAACCATCTAATGTTATCGTTGCCCCTTCAGTTGAACGAGCCCAAATAGCATCTTGACGTTTTAATTGTTGGGCATTCATTAACTCTAATCCGGAAACGATTAAAATTAAAGCCCAGATGGTCAACATAGTTGACTTCTTCATGATTTCCTCCATTGATTTTATTTGTTTATTGTTTGTTTTTATTATTGCCGAAATAGTTGTTAGATAAAATAAATAATGTTCGGTGTAAACGTTTACATTTTATAAAATTACTTGTCAAAACATCATAAAAATCTATTTGATTGTCAAATTAAATCGTAAATATTTTGGCTGATTTTTTTAATTTTATTCCTTCACTCCGCCGGTCATTATTCCGGAGATATAATACTTCTGAAGGAAGAGAAAAACAATGAGAACCGGAATAATAGTAATTACTGATCCCGCCATCATCAACTCAGGATCTTTCGAATGCTCAAGCATCAAATTGGCAAGCGCAACGGGAAGAGTATATAAAGAATTATCAGTTAAAACGATTAAGGGCCACATAAAATCGTTCCATGTTCCCATAAATGTAAAAAGTGCTAACGTGATTAATATAGGCATACACAACGGTAAAATAATTCGATAGTAAATTTGGAAATCACTCGCCCCGTCAATTTTTGCCGACTCAATTAAACTATCCGGTATCGAAATAGCATATTGCCGAATCAAAAATATTCCGAAGATATTTGCCAAGCCCGGAATTATGATTGCAAAGTAGGAATTGATTAACCCCATCGATTTTAACATCAAAAAAAGAGGAAGCATGGTTACTTGCGCCGGAATAATCATTGAGCTTAAAAGCAGATTAAATATTTTATCTTTCATTTTAAAACGGAATTTTGCAAAGGCATAACCTGCCATCGAATTAAATAGTAATGAAACTACCGTTACTGTTATCGATAAAAAAAGACTGTTCAAAAAGTTTACCGACACATTTAATCTTGAAAATAAATTTTCATATTGCATTAACGTAAATTCATCGGGATAAAATCTTGGCGGATATACATTCGCATGCCCATCAGCCATAAATGAGGCTGAAACCATCCATATAAATGGGGTTAACGTAATTATTCCGGTTATTATTAAGAAGAGATGAAGAATGGTTTTTTTCATATCTTATTCGTTCTTCCTCAACTTAAATTGAATGATTGTTCCGATGAAAATTATGAAGAAGAGTACAAATGCAATCGCTGCCGAATAACCCATATTCCACCAACGGAATCCCTCTTGATACATATATTGCACAATACTCAAAGTAGAATTAAGTGGTCCCCCTTGCGTCATTATATAAGGTTCGGCAAATAGTTGAAAGAAACCTATCATGGTTATTAAACCGACAAATAATGTTGTAGGGGCAAGCATCGGAAGTGTAATTGATTTAAATTGCTGCCAGGTATTTGCCCCTTCCATTACCGCTGCTTCGTAAAGGTGTGAAGGAATATTTTGAAGTCCAGCAAGAAATATTATCATGTTATAACCGAAGTTTTTCCAAACCGCCATAATTACGATTGCAGGCATTGCCCAATCAGGGTCACCTAACCAATCGATAGGATTAATCCCGATAAAACTAATAACATAATTTATTATTCCGAATTTAGGATGATAAATAAAGCGCCATACAATTGCTACCGCAACTAATGTTGTAACAACAGGAATAAAATAGGATAATCTGAATAAACCCTTAAACTTCACCAATTTTGAATTAAGAAGTATTGCCGAAAAGAGTGAAACGGCTATGGATAAAGGTCCGGCAAGTATTACAAAGAAAAATGTGTTTTTTAATGCAACCCAAAATAGTTCATCATACAAAAGCCGTTGATAATTTCTTAAACCGATAAAAGTAATATTAGAGTAATCACCCAACGAATAAATATCAAAATCGGTAAAACTAATAATGAAGGCTGTAATAACCGGAATAAAGAAAAAGACAAAAATAGAGATTAAAGCCGGCGACAAGAACAGTACAGCCGATTGAATATTTTCTCTATTTATATCAAGCTTTTTCATTACAAATATTATTTACTTTTTGCTTTGGCTAAAAGCCATCTTCTTTTTTCGAGAATATTATTTACTTCATCGTCTAATCTTTTCATTGCTTCTTCAACGGTTAAAACTTTACGGGCTGTTAATTCTGCATACTGCTGAATTTTAGAAAACGCAATTTGTTCCCATTCGGGGACTTTAGGAGTTGGAACAACATGCTGAAATTGTTGATAGAAGGCTTGCATATATTTATTCTCTTTGAATAACGGTTCATCCCAGACCGATTTAATCGCAGGCAAATCGGAGGAGAGATTATAAAACTCAAGCTGAGTCTCTTTTTCTGAAAGATATTCAATGAATTTCCAGGCCGCTTTTTTATGGGGAGAATTTTTCGATACGACTAAGCTTGCGCCACCGGCTAATGATACTCCGGGATAATTATTATTGGGGGATGGAAGCGGTGCAGTGCTCCATGAATCGGCTAACTCGCCACTCATCCATTTTTGAAATTCTTTGATATTCCACGGACCCGATATATACATTACAATATATTCATCGCGAAAAGCTTGATAAATATTTGTCACCTGGGAAATTCCAAGCGGAGTTAAATTATGAGTGTAAAAACTCATAGCATACTTAAATGCATCAACAAATTCTTTCTGAGAAAAATTACCATAAGAATCGTTATCCTTTAAGATAGAGGCATTATTTTGCAAACCTAAAATCACAAATGGGGCGAATTCATTAGTTGGTAAATAAATCGGATATTTTTCTTCTTTGCCGAAAAGCGCTTTTATTTTTTTTGATACATCAAAAAGTTCATCCCATGTTTTTGGGGGAGTTTCATAACCTACTTTTTTTAGAATATCACTTCGATAATAAAGCAGTCGTGTATCAATATACCAGGGGACACCATAAACATAACCGTTTAGCACATTGGTTTCCCAAATGCCGTCGAAATAATTTTCCTTTATTACAATTTTTGATGTTTCGATAAGTCCATCAAGTTTAGCGATTGCCCCGATTGCAGAAAATTGAGGTATCCATGTATTTCCTAATTGGAAAGCATCAGGAAGGTTATTGCTTGCGAATGCCGTAATCAGTTTCTCCTGAGCTGCGGTCCACGGAACCATTTGCACATTAACTTTTATCCCCGGATTAAGTTTTTCAAATGCCGGAACAAGCTTTTGTACATATTCACCCTCAGCTCCCATTGCCCAGAAATCAATAACCGTAACCGAACTCTTATTATCTCCACAACCATTGATCATGATTAATAGGAGTAAAAAAAGATATGTTAGTTTACTCGACATAAATTATTACTTCTGCAAAACCATTTTACCGAATAAATCTCTTATCGAGGTTCTCACTTGATAAATATAGACTCCCGAAGGAAGAGAATTCATGTTATTGTCATTTCCGTCCCACGAAATTTTATGCTCCCCTTTTTGTAATACCTCGTTAAAAAGATCTTTTACTTTATTTCCGAGAATATCATAGACAGTAATTTTAACAACTTCATTCGATTGTAACCAAAAAACAATTTTAGTTGAAGGATTAAATGGATTCGGGTAATTCCCTCTAAGTTCAAAATCTCCCGGTATTTCCGCATCTTCTTTAACACTTACTGTTGAATCAAACACAAATCCGACTTTATTCATCATACTGTCAATTTCAGAATTTGCCATAAAGCTGTTCCACAATAATTGAGTTCTATGATTTTCAATCATAACTATAATAGGCCCCTGATCAATGGCGAGGTAACTGCTGGCAAACCAATTTTCTTTTGGATTGAGAGCATCTTTAAATCCATATTCGCCCCAAATACTACTTCCGTACGTGCGATACAAATTTTTCAATACAACCATGGATAACTCCGGCGTGTAAGGAAAAGATGAAAGTGCAGCGGTGGGTGTAATTGTTCCGTTATCATTAAACGGTTCGTGCACTCGATAACCAAAAGGATCATCGGATGCAGTTAAGCCCCATAGTGAATCGCTGTAATCTGCATGTCCGCGCGGATTAGCAATACAATAAGCCCGATTGATTAATGTATGATGCTTATTATTATTAAAATAGTTTGTATAAGCATCTTTCTTATTTCTCGGATCAAATCCTAAAAATGAATAATGAGCGAAAAATAATGGACCGCCAAAATCCCAGCCAACAAACAACGGAATTCCATAAAAATATTTACCATTACGATAAGATGGACTACTTGCCCAACCTAACGAATAAGTTGTTGCCGGAATGGGATGCGTTGGCGAGGCAATTGCAAGCAGGTAAGCAATTTGAGTTTCATTCGGACCTCGAATAGTCATATTCATCTGCCAGCCGTAATTTGGTGACCAGTGCCAATATAAAAAGTTACTAGATGGATATCGTAAATACCAATCCCATTCAACTTCTTCCCATAGTGTGGTAATGATGTTTCTTATTTGTAATTCATCCGGGGTATCTAAGTTGAAATATTTGCGAACGGCTAAAAGTCCTTGAATCATAAAAGAGGTTTCAACTAAATCACCGCCGTTATCATATTGACTGAATGGTATTACAACTCCTGTTTCTCCGTTTAACCAATGAGACCAAACACCGTGAAATCTTTGTGCTTTATTCTTTAGGAAATTAACAATCTTTAATACTCTTGCTACTCCTTCATCTCGTGTAATGAATCCTCTTTCAATTCCAACCGGAATTGCCATTACACCGAAGCCTGAACCGCCGATTGTAACAGTGTTGTCGGAGTTAAGCCTTTCACGTGATAATCCCGAAACCGGGTGCGCATAATCCCAGAAAAATCTAAAAGTAGCACGCTGCACCATATCAAGAAATTCTTCATCGTTCATTAAATGTGTTACTACAATAGTACTATCACTTAACACTGATTCATTTCCTTGGTTGTCAACGGTACTTACGCGATAAGTATAAGTTAATCCGGTAACACCGGGAAACGCGGTATAGTAATTTTTTTCTTTTGAAACAGTTACCGGGAATACAAATTGTCCGTTATACTTTCTGTAAACTTTGTATGAAACAACATTGGGATCCGTAGATTTATCCCAGATAACATCAAAATGTTTTTCATAACCGTAGCTTCTTACATTTTGAGGAGGATTTGGTAGTGTTTTAGATTGACTTTTCGCCGGTTGCGGAGTTAATAATATAATAGTAATTAAAAGTATAAATAAACGGTAAGCCATAGCGTTTCCTATCTATTACGAACTATTGTGATAACAAAAGAATTCTCAGAAATGGTTTTCCCGTCATCACTTTTAAGACGGAGATCTATTTTATAATCTTTATATGATAATTTAGCAGGAAGAGGAATTTTATTTTCATTCCATAAAAGATGAGTAACAGAATTTGTTGCAATTTCCTTTACAACGAGGGTAGAAAAAATTTTGTTGTTTATAGAAAATTCAATTGAACAGTTTTTGTAAGATTTATATAAATCATTAATAACCCAAAGATCCAAACTTAAGTCCTGCCCGTTAAAATATTTTTCTTTCATCACCTTAACAGAAACATAGATTGGTTGATACGCTTGTTTAACAGCATAAAAACCCTTTTTCTTTTTACCGAAAAAATCAACAACAGACCAGGTGATTGATTCCCAACAATCGATAAACATAAATTGAAATATTCCTGTTATTCCGTCATTCTTTTTCCTTCGGTAAAAATCGATTGCGGTTTTTAGCAAGTCAGCTTGATAGGTTTGAGAATTATTTATGAAATCAGTTGTCGATTTTCCCTTCTCAATTCCCGCGATATTAAAAGTTTGTTCATATTGGAAATTATGATATTCCCATTCCTTAACATCAAAATTTTTAATTCCCTTTTCAGAAATAATTTTCTTCAAAGAAGATAATTCCGGAATGGCTTGAGCCCCGAATTCCGTAACCAAAGGACCCATTGGAGTTGCGGCAAAATGTTCTTTGTTCCCCCAATACCAGCCATCGTATGGGTGCTCTTCATAATTTGAAGCGATACGAATTATTCTTGATTGATCTTCCTGTAAAACAGCATCGTAAAGGAAAGGGTCAAGACTCTTAATCTGTTCGCCGGGTTCATTGTGACAACACCAAAACGCAATTGAAGGATGATTGTAAAATTGATTAACCATCTCTTTGATTTGTTTAACCGCATTTATCACAAAAAGATTAGATGTATCATACGTCCATTGAAGCGGAAAATCCTGCCAAACCAAAATCCCGGCATTGTCAAATTCTTCGTAAAGTTCATTTCGATTTACATGAGCATGAACACGTACAATATTAATATTGGCTTCTTTAAGTAAGTTGATGAGGATTTTAATCTTGTTATTATTAAAAGAACTCAACATTTGAGTCGGGATTATATTTGTTCCGCGAAGAAACAACTCTTTACCGTTGATGAAAAATCGGTTCGACTCTTTTAGTTCAACATTCCTTATACCAAAAATCTTTTTGAAGGAATAACTTTCTTCTGATGTAATTGATAACTCATAAAGATTCGGTTCACCCAAATCCCATGTATCCCATAACTTAGGATTATCAATATCAAGAGCAATATTAAAAGTATCGGTAAGGGGATTTATACTTTTTGAAAACAAATTCTTATAAACCGATTTCGATTTATACTTGATGTTTATCTGAAATGATAATTGTGATGGAACGGTAAAATTATTTATGGATGATAAATCAATTAGTAATTTTGCTGATTTTTTACTCCTATCAATTTTAGATGTTACTTTCACTGAATCAAAATAGAGATTCTTTCCTGTAAGTAACTCAACATCATTCCAAATTCCTCCTGTATTTTTATCTTGTCCATATTCCATCGACCAGCCGCCGGGTCTGCAATCGTGATGATTAAAAATTCCTTTAATCAATTTTTTATTATATGGCCAAACTTTGCCGGGTTCTTCTTTGGGTGAAGTAACACGAACGACTATCTCATTATTTTTTTCTTGCAGATATGACTGATTAAGTCGGTGATAAAAGGATTGAAAATAGCCTTCATGACTTCCGACAAATTGTCCATTTACCCATACATCAGCAAAGTAATCTACACCTCCGAACCTTAGTAAAGACAAGCCGGGATTATTTATATCGTTCAAATTAAAAGAATGATAAAACCATACTGTTCCATTAAAATTATTTAATCCGGCTAATTCCCAATTGATGGGGAGTTTAATTTTTTTAGAGTTCTTTTCTCTTTCAATTAGAAAAGAAGTGTAATTTAATTCACTTAAACTATCGGTTATAAAATCCCACTCTCCATTTAGAGATAATACTTTTTCGTTCTTCATATTTTATTCACCAAGCTGAACATCAACTTCAACAATTTCATCGCTCACAACAGAAACAACATTGCCACTTTGTTCTACTCCGTTTACTTTTATCGATTTAACATTTTTTCCGGTATGATTATCATTGTTGACTTTGATGTTATAAACAGTATTGCGGAATAGTCTTCTTACAGAATATGAGTCCCACTCTTTCGGAATGCAAGGATCGATAATTAAACCCGCTTCTGAAGCTCGTATTCCCAATATCCAATCGACAGCTACTTTTACAAACCATGATGCTGAACCGGTATACCAGGTCCAACCACCCATTCCGTAATTAGGTGAATCAGTACCATCAATATTACCCGGAGTAACAAATGGTTCTGCAACATATTCATCAGGATTCATACCGTTTAAAATTGGGTTGAGTCGTTTGTAGGCTTCAAATGCATTTTCATTATCTTTTAATAATGCATAAGCCCAAACCGACCAGGTGGCTGCATGTGTATAAACTCCTCCGTTTTCTCTTCTACCGGGAGAATAACGTGAAAGGTAACCAATATATTTATCCGGTACAGAGTAAGCGGGATGAAGCAACAATGTTCCATTCTTTTTCAAAAGATTTTTTGATACCGCATTCATAGCCTCTTTATGTTTTTGGGAATCGGCTATACCACTTATTACTGACCATATTTGTGGATTGAGATAAATTTTCCCTTCACTATTTTCGCAGCTTCCTATTTTTTGACCATTATCTTTTGTTGCACGGAAAAACCATTCACCGTCCCAGGCATATTTATCAAAGCTATTCTTCAGATCTGATGCTTTTTTTCCGTAGTAGTTTGCCAACTCAGCTTCATTTAACTTTACTAATATTTTTTCAAAACGGATTAAAATCAGATATAAAAACTCAGTAAGCCAAATTGATTCACCTTTCATATCGAGACCTACCGCACTTAGTCCATCGTTCCAATCACCTGCGCCGATAAGCGCTAAACCCCGTTCACTTATTCTGGTAAGAACTTTATCAATAGCCCTTTTCATATGATCAAATAAGCTTCCTGTTTGATTGCTGTTGTAGAAGGGTTCTACTTCATTGAGTAGTTCAAAATTAGCTGTTTCGTCAATATAATTGAAAACCAAAAAAGGAAGCCAGAGGAGATCATCTGTCATATTTGTTGCTAAACCTGTTTCAGTAATCGGATGCCACCAGTGCAAAACTTGCCCGTCTTCAAATTGATGGCGCGCATGTAATCGAATCTGTTTTTCCGTTAATGTCGGATCTATAGCAAGATAAATCAGACTGTCTTGCAACTGATCTCTAAAGCCGAAAGCACCACTTTGTTGGTAGTAGGCTGTTCTTCCCCATAAACGTCCAGCGATTGCCTGGTAACGAAACCATTTATTTACTGAAAGATTCATTGCTTTATCGGGTGTGTTTATCTCCAAGGTACTAAGAATAGTTTCCCAATTGCTTTTAACTTTATTCAGTTCGTCTTTTATTTGTTCAGGTGTTAAATAGTTAGCTAATGTTGTTCTAATATCTGCTTTGGTTTTTTCAAGTCCGAGATAAAATGCGGTTTCTTTTTTTTCATTTACATTAAGTTCAACATTAACCATCAATGATGCTATTGAATCATTCCACTTTCCTGTTTTGCCGGTTAGTTTTGATTCTTTTACCGCAATAGGATTTTGTAAACTGCCATAATTACCTATGAACGATTCTTTATCTCCTTCATATCCGGAAACTTTTTGATTTGAAGCAAAGTAACCGAAATATTCATACTCAATATTCCAATGTCCCCTATCACCTAATGGAATTTCCCATAATCTTTTAGTTGCCGTTATCGCATTGATGTCTTCTTCAAACCAGGTTTCAAGAAAAGTTTTGTGAAATTCACGATGATGATCTGCAGAAGAACCGAGCACCCATTCAAAGTATGTAAAGATTGATAAATCGGCAGTTTCACTTGACTTATTATCAATTTCTAAATTCCATATTTCGAGACTATGTTTATTAGGTACAAACATAGTTAGCGTAATCTCTATCCCTTTATAGCTTGATTTGAATACAGTATATCCGAATCCAAAACGGCACTCGTAACTATCAAGTTCAGTTTTAACCGGCATCCATGCAGGATTCCAAACTTCTCCGGTTTTATTATTTTTAATGTAGATGTATTTTCCCCAGTTATCCTGAATCAAATCTTGATGCCATCTGGTAATACGATTAAATTCCGAATGAGTATCCCAACTAAAACCGCCCCCTGTTTGGGAAACTACCAAACCATAAATACCGTTTGTAAGAATATTAACCCAGGGTTTAGGTGTACGTGGTGTTTTGATGATATACTCATTACCATCGTTTGAGAAATAACCATATTTAGTTTCGAAGTGTGCCATAAAAAAATTAAGTCCTTATATTACAAGAGAAGTCGTTAACACGAACCGCCAACAACAAGTTCGGTTAATATTTTTACATTTTGAATTGGATCGTTGCTTCCATTCATTCTGTTAATTAAAATTTGTGCTGCGTTTGTTCCCAATTCATAGATCGGTACATGAACAGAGGTTAAGCGTGGGTTAAGAAATTGAGAAACAAAAATGTCATCAAATCCTGCAACGGCAAAATCAACCGGGATTTTTAATTTGAGATTACGTGCTGCAACATAACATCCTATAGCCATCATATCGTTTGATGCAAAAATTACTTCCGGCGGATTTTCCAGCTTCATTAAAGTTTCACATGCGGCTTGTCCGCCATTTATTGTAAAATCACCTGTTACAATCCAAGATTTATTAATTTCGATTCCATTGTGCTTTAGTGCTTGCCTATAACCGAGTTCACGCTGAATAGAATCATTATTTTTTTGAGGTCCGGTTATATGAGCAATTTTTTTGTAACCCTTTTCAGCCAGATAATCAACAACAGAATAAGCCCCGTTAAAATTATCTATGCTTATAGAATCCCATTTTTGCAGTTCAGATTTTCCGCTGATAACAATAAGCGGAATTTTACTGCTTGCTAAAGTTTTTTTTACATCATCTTCTACAAGAGGGGTCATTAAAATCAATCCACCAACGATTCCTTTACTCATGTAATCGACAATTGCTTCAACCATTGATCTGTTGCTATGCGAACTTGTAACCATTGTATAATAACCGTGGTTATAACAAACTTCATCTACACCGCGAATTACTTCCATAAAGAATTCACCGAAAATATCGGGCATAACAAGTCCTATTATATTCGATTTTTTCGTAACAAAACTTCTCGCCAATAAATTTGGGTTATAGTTTAACTCATCGGCTATTGATTTAATTATTTTTTTTGTAGAGGCTTTGACTTTTTTATCGTCATTCAACGCGCGAGAGACTGTGGCTATTGATACATTTGCCAGTTTTGCGATTTCTTTTATTGTTGTTGCCATTGGTTTTTTTTATATTTGAATGTAAACGTTTTCATTGCGTGGAAACTTAAAGATTTTGTCTTTTCCAGTCAAGCGAAAAATAACTTTTTTATCGTGGTTAGGTAAGTTTATCAAATAAAACGCAAAATAAGTAACATTTATTTATTATTTACATTGAAAGGTAGAATTAAATGAAAAAACTCTTTTTTCGATCGTTTTTTATTTTTCTACTCATTTATGCATCTCTTACTGATTTATTGGCACAAGTTGATATTTATCAAAATAATTTTGATTCCATTGACGGGTGGAAAATAGTTGCTGCTGATGAAGTCGATATTAAAATTTCAAAAATTGAATCGGAGTATGGGACAAGCTTAAGGCTGGATTATCACTTTATAGCAGGTTCCGGTTATGGCGGAATTCAAAAAGTTATTCCTCTCGAACTCCCCAATAATTATGAGTTTTCATTCAAACTGAAAGGAGATTCTCCAAATAACGACCTTGAGTTTAAGCTGTTGGATGAAGAAGGAACTTCGGTTTGGTGGATGAATAGAAGAAATTATTCATTTCCAAAAGATTGGCAAACATTAAAAATCAAAAAAAGACAAATCGAAAAAGCTTGGGGACCTTCAAACGAGTATTCACCAAAGAAAATTCACAAAATCGAATTTATGATTGCCTCAGTTAACGGCGGTAAGGGAACTTTATATATAGATGATTTCAAATTGGTTAAAAGAGAAGTTCCTTCTAATCTGAATATTCAGCCTGAATTTTACGCAACTTCCCAAAAAGATTTTAATCATATCATAGCTTTAGCTTTTGATTCTAACAAAAGCACTTTTTGGCATTCTGATCCCAACTCAAATAAAGATGAAATAATAATCGATTTTAAAAAAGAAAAAGAGCTTGGCGGATTAACTCTTAATTGGGATGAAAATAATTATCCTCTTCAATCAGAATATTTTATTTCTGATGATAAAATTAATTGGACTAAAATTTATTCTGTTAAAAACGGAAAAGGCAATCTTTCATTTATTTACCTCCCCGAAACAGAAACTCGATATTTAAAAATCGAATTAAATAAATCAAACAAAAATGGTTTTGCGCTAACTGAATTGACTTTTGAGCCACTTTCCTTCGGGAGCAATTTAAATCGGTTCTTTGAGACGGTTTCTTCTCATTATCCGCGCGGCTTCTATCCTAAATATTTTACTCCCGAAAAATCTTATTTTACAATTACCGGTGTTAATAATGATACAAAAGAAGCGCTTATTAATGAAGAAGGTCAAGTAGAAATTGATAAAAGTAGTTTTTCAATTGAGCCCTTTATTCATAATGGCAAAGAGCTCATTACTTGGGAGAATAGTATAAATATTCAGTCACTCGAAGATGAATATTTGCCCATTCCGATTGTTAAGAGAAGTAATGATAATCTCGAACTTGAAATTAAGATGTTCGCCGACGGCGAAGCAGGTAAATCAATTTTGAATTTGCAATATACTTTGAAAAATAAATCCTCAGAAAATCAGAACGGGAATATCTATTTTGCGATTCGTCCTTTCCAGGTAAATCCATCATATCAATTTTTAAATACATCCGGGGGAGTTGCAAAAGTTGAATCTATCTTTTTTGAAAATGATAATGCAATAATCAATAATAATAAAGCTGTTTATCCATTGTTGAAGCCCGACAATAAAGGGGCTTCCGTTTTTGACAGAGGAGAAATAATTAACTTCATTTCAAAAAATAAACTTCCGGGGGAAGTATCCGTGGAAGATAATTTGGGATTAGCTTCGTCAGCATATATGTATAACTATAATCTTCAATCAGGAGAAGAAATAAAATACTATTTCCTTATTCCATTTCATGAACAGGAGATTAGTATTGTCAATCCATTCAGCAAAAAAGAAGCAGACGTATTCATGGAAAACAAACTTGCTTCAATAAAAAACTTCTGGAAAGAAAAGCTTAACTCATTCGAAATAAAACTTCAGGGGGAATATAAAAAATGGACAAATACACTTCGTTCTACATTGGCTTATATTTTAATTAATCGTGATAATGCCGGTATTCAACCCGGGTCACGTTCTTATGAACGCTCATGGATTCGAGATGGTTCGCTCACTTCATCGGCATTGCTAAAACTCGGAATTACTGAAGAAGTAAAAGATTTTATCGAATGGTATTCTTCATATCAGTATAAATCCGGCAAGGTTCCTTGTGTTGTTGATAGACGCGGTCCTGATCCGGTTCCTGAAAACGATAGTCACGGACAGTTGATTTACTTAATTCATCAATACTTCCTTTTTACAAATGATACAACGTTTCTTAGATCTAAATTTCAAAATGTAAAAGCAGCTGTTGATTACATTGCAGAGTTGATTTCACAAAGATCAACTGATGATTATAAACTGATCGATTCATTGAAAAACTTTTACGGAATTTTACCCGAATCGATAAGTCATGAAGGTTATTCTGAAAAACCGATGCATTCATACTGGGATAATTTTTTCGCAATCAAAGGCTTAAAAGATGCCGTTGATATTGCATCAATTTTAGGGGAAAAAGAGTCTGAATTAAAGTTCATTTCGATTAGAGATAAGTTTAAAACCGATCTTTATAACTCACTTTCGGGAGCAATTAAAACTAAAGAGATCAATTACATTCCCGGCTGCGTTGAACTTGGTGATTTTGATGCAACCTCGACTTCGATTGCCCTTTATCCATGCAATGAGAAGTTGAATTTGCCTCAACCATATCTTAATAATACCTTTAACAAATATTATGATTATTTTGTTAAAAGACGCGATGACACAACTTTTAATTGGATTAATTATACTCCTTATGAATTAAGGACAGTCGGTGCCTTCATTCAATTAGATCTGCCGGAAAGAGGGCATGCTCTTTTAAACTATTTCTTTAAAGATCAGCGCCCACAGGGTTGGAATCATTGGGCAGAAGTTGTTTGGAAAGATCCTAAGCTGCCACGTTTTATTGGAGATATGCCACATACATGGGTTGGTTCTGATTTTGTATCTTCGCTTCGTTCGTTTTTTGTTTATGAAGATGAACAGCGTCAAGCATTAATTATCGGAGCAGGGATAATTCCCGATTGGATTGAGCATCCGCTAGGAATAAGCATCAAGAATATGAAAACCTATTACGGAACTATTTCATTTACAATGAACAAATCCTCAGCAAATACAATATCAATTCTACTTGAAGGGTCAATTAAAATGCCTACAGGTGGAATGGTTATCAAGAATATTTATAAAGATAAGAGTATTATTTCTGTACGAATTAATGATGTCGTAGTTAAAAATCACAATGAATTTGAAATGGTAGTTAATCAGTTACCCGCAACGGTTGAAATTAATTATTGACTTAAAAAGTGAGTGGGTACTACTTTATCTTTAAAGCAATTAAGCCGGACAATATTCTTATCCGGCTTAATTTAGAATGCTTTGCTAAAAAAACATTTAGAGAGATTGACTCTCTTACATATTAAATCAATTCCTACTTTAATAAGGTCATTAATTTAGCAACGGTTTGCTTTGCTCCGTTATTAGCAACAGAATTCAATTGATAAACATATGTACCGCTCGATAAACTTGAAGCATCAAAAACTACTTGATGTGTTCCTTGAGCAAAATCTTTATTAACAACTGTGGCAACTTCGCGTCCGAGCATATCAAATACAACTATTTGCACTTGAGAAGCTACCGGCAAACCAAAACTGATTGTTGTTGAAGGATTGAACGGGTTAGGATAGTTTTGTGATAAACTGAAATTGACAGGAGCTTGTACATCAACTTGAACAGTTTGTGAATATTCAGATTTACCATCGAAGTCGATTTGTCTTAATCTATAATAGTAAAGCCCTGAGATTTCGTTATTGTCAATAAAGCTATATTCTGTTTTATCTGAAGTGGTTCCTCTTCCATCAACAAATCCTAAGGTTGAAAAAGAACTGTTATCCAGACTTCTTTGAATTTCAAAACCGCTGTTATTTGTTTCTGATGCGGTTGACCAACGCAATTCAACACCTTTTGCTACAGGAATAGCAGCAAATGAAGTAAATTCTACTGGAACAAAACCGGTTTGTGGTTGTAATATTCTATAAGTTCCGCCCCATTCACTTCCCCACCATTGTTTGTAGAAGTTTCCGTTTGGTCCCCATGGTGGAGCATTAAGGCTATAATTATCAGGATCAAAAATAACAATCATTAAAGTAATAGGAGCTAAGGGATCTGTAAAACCAAGTTGATCTAAACGAATTAAGGTTTCTGAAGTGTAACCATTATCGTTATTGGTAGAATCATAAATTGTAGTCCCTGGCTTTGCATATCCAACGCCTTCTGCAGCACCGGCAGGAGCATTGGTTTCAAAAACAAACGCTGGAACACCGGCAACTAAACCGACATAGTTTTTTATTTCATATTCATTTGCACCGGAAAAGTTTTTAATCTTCATAAACATTCCGTCGCCTTCCCAATCAAAACGGCAAACTTGTTTATCGTCTGAATCTAAAGCAATATAGAGATTAAAACCGGAACGTAGAAATTTTACTTTAGTGGTTGAAGCATCAGTATAAGGTGGTTTAACTTCAACTCCGGCTGTAGGTGTATTACCGTTACCTGTTGGAACACCATCTTTTTTGAACATAACGTATGGAACATCGACTGACCATGCGGCTTCATTAAGCTGCCCGTCAACAGTAATTGCATTTGTTGTAACATAAACCGGTAATTGTGCGGGATCAACAACGCCTTGAGAATATAGTTTACCAGTTGAGAGTATTAAAACAAAAAAGAGAAGAGAGAGTTTGTAATGGAACTTGAGCATAGAGCCTCCTGAAATAATGTTATTATATTGTATTTAGAGTCTTAGCTAATAATAAACACACAAAATGTAAACGTTTACATTTTCTAAGCGTAAACATATATAAAATTATATCTCTTGTCAAGTCGCAACGTTTTCAAATCCGACATTTTTATTCATTTTTAAAAGAATTATTAATCTCCATTATAAGTCAACCTGTTGATCCCTTAGCGCCAGATTAAAACAGTGATTTTCGAGAGATTAAATCTCCGTAATTCATCTTGCGTAGTGTTTGGTTCATACTTATCTTTTGATACACTTTAATTTGAAAGATAAAGCGATGATTTTTAAAACATTCCTTCTGTCAATTGTTATAATCTTCACTATCAACGCCCAGAATGAATTTACCGATATACTACGTGATGAGAGTGTCTATTTATCGGCTCCCGATAGTTATAAAGGAAGAAAATCGTTTATTCGTGAATGGAATTTTTATGAAGAAAGGGCGTACCCTTTTTATGATATTCCTGCAGGGGCTTATCAAAGGGCGTGGAACCAGAAAATGGAACTTCGCAGAAACAGCAACTTTAGAAGCGAATTAAATTGGACATCACTTGGACCAACACCCGGTTCTTATCCAAATTACGGAAATATTACATCACGCATGGTAACAGGAGCTTATCACCCGAATAATCCCAATATTATTTATATAGGTGCGGCAAACGGAGGCGTTTGGAAGAGTATTGATGCGGGGCAAACATGGTTTCCGTTAACAGACGATAAGCCTTCTCTTTCGATGGGAGCAATTGTTATTGATCCGGTTAACCCGAATATCATTAATGCGGGAACAGGCGAAGCAACCTATAGCGGTGCTTCATATTATGGCAGGGGTTTATTAAAATCAACTGACGATGGAAATACATGGACACATATTACGCAAGGGCTACCAAATTCAACATATTTTTCAAGGATAAGAATTCGTCCCGGTAACAGTGAGGAGTTACTTGCCGCATTGGGAAATGGGGGGCTCTATAGAAGCTCTAATGGTGGGACAACCTGGAGTCAATTAGTCAGCGGAAGATGTGACGATGTTATTTTTACACCTTCGGGGGATACTGCTTTTGCGGTGGGAAGTGGCGTTGGTTTAATCAGATCAATAAACGGAGGAGTTTCTTTTACCGCTTTTGGTTCAACGGGCTTGCCCTCTGCAACAAGAACACATTTTGATATTAGTCAATCAAACCCATCAATATTATTTGCTGCTGTTCATAGTTCCTCGATAGGAGTACAAGTTTATAAATCTACAACATCTGGACTAAATTGGGTACAGCAAGCAGCATCTCAAAATTTTAACGGTGGACAAGCATGGTATGATCTATATTGCGTTATTAATCCAAAAAATCCTGACATGGTTTTTGTAGGTACAATTGATGTTTACAGATCAACCAACGGAGGAGCATCCTGGTCGAATATTACAAATGGATATTCCGGTGGTAATGTTCATGTTGATCAGCATAATCTTCTATTTCATCCAACAGAAATTAATACAGTTATATCCTTAAATGATGGTGGTATCTGGCGATCAACGAATAATGGAACATCTTTTCAAAATTTAAATACTAACTTAACCCTTACCCAGTTTTACAGAATAGCAGCGAGTCCGTTTGATCATAGAAGAATTCTTGGCGGAACTCAAGATAACGGAACTCAACAAACATATTCGGCATTAAATTGGGAAGCTGCATTTGGTGGTGATGGTGGTGAAGTCTGCTTCTATCCTTTTTCTGCAAGTATAATTCTTGGTGAAACACAAAACGGTGGATTACGCCGTACAACAAACGGAGGGACTTCGTGGGTCACGGCAACATCCGGAATTACAACCACAGAAAGTGTTGCGTGGGTTGCTCCTATCGTAAATGATCCTTCAACATTGAACACTTTTTTTACTGCCCGACAACGATTATACAAAACAACAACTAGCGGAAGCAGTTGGGTTGCGGTTTCGGGGAATATTAACGGAACTACCGCTGTGAGAAATTTAAGTGTGAGTCGTACTGATCCAAAAGTTATTTATGCAACATCAAGCTCGCAAGTCTTTCGTTCAATAGACGGTGGAGCAACTTTTATTAATGTAACATCAGGAATGCCGAATAGAACCATTACATCGGTTTATACTCATCCCGATTCGGCAAATATTGCTTTTGTAACTTTCAGCGGATTTGGAGCGGGTAAGATTTATAAAACCACAAACGGCGGAAGTACATGGACAAGCATTAGCGGTAATCTCCCCGATTCTCCCGTTAATGATCTACTAATTATTCCGGAAGAAGCTAACACACATCATTTTGCAGCTACAGATATCGGAGTATTTTATACTACCGATGGCGGTTTAAGCTGGATTGAAACCGATAACAATTTACCAAATACAGTGATGATGCATCTTGATTATTCCCCCTCTCAACAATTAGTCAGAATAGGAACTCATGGGCGAGGGGTTTTTGAATCTTACATCGGTTTATTTGTTCCTGTTGAATTAGTTTCCTTTTCGGTTGAAGTAAATGAACCGGAAATTTCATTGCAATGGGAAACTGCATCCGAAAGAAATAATCAGGGCTTTGAAGTTGAAAGAAGTTTAAACTCATCAGAGTGGTCTGCTGTCTCTTATATAAAAGGGAAGGGAACAACAACAGAGAAAAGTTCTTACAATTATACCGATCATTCATTGAACAATTATAAAGGAACTGTTTCATACAGATTAAAACAAATCGATTTTGACGGCTCTATTAATTACTCAAAAGAGAAATCGATAGAAGTTGATTTTATACCGAAAGAATATGCATTACATCAAAATTACCCGAATCCGTTTAATCCCACAACAAATATTTCTTACTCACTTGGTGAAGCATCGGAAGTAAAATTGACTGTTACTAATACCTTGGGAGAAGTTGTTGAAACTATTGTAAATAGTGTTCAGGATAAAGGAACGCACATCATTAACTGGAACAGCAAAGATCAGTCATCCGGAATTTTCTTCTACCGATTGGAAGCAAAATCATTAACGACAAACATGGTCTTTAATGCAACAAAGAAGATGATATTTTTGAAGTAATAAAAATTGTGACTTCCTCTATATTTGGACTGCATGTTTTTGGGATGCCACCAAGACTCTAAGGCACTAAGAAATAAAAAAAGGCTGTCGGTATAAAAATCGACAGCCTTTAATATTTTAACAGAATAAGAAATTTTATCTTATTTTTATATGAAGTTCTTTTAACTGATTATCATCAACGCTGGAAGGTGCTTCATCCATTAATGAAATTCCACTTGAGGTTTTCGGAAAAGCAATAACTTCACGAATCGAATGCTCGCCAGCAAAAATCATTGCAAGTCTGTCAAATCCGAATGCAATTCCACCGTGTGGAGGCGCACCATATTTGAAAGCATTCATCAAGAATCCGAATTTATATTCAGCTTCTTCAGCTGTTATTCCGAGGGCTTCGAACATTTTTGCTTGAAGTTCGCTATTGTGAATTCTTATGCTTCCTCCGGCGATTTCACTTCCATTTAAAACTAAATCATAAGCGCGTGCTTTAACATTTATACGGTCTGTATCCATTAATGGAATATCTTCAACTCTTGGTGAAGTGAAAGGATGATGCATTGCGTAAAATCGTTTAGTCTCTTCATCCCATTCAAACAACGGGAAGTCGGTTACCCATAATAATTTTGGTTCGGAATTTGGTTTAATTAGTTCTAATCGTTTTGCCATTTCTAATCGCAATGAACCCATTAGCGATAATGTTTTAAGTTTTGCTCCGGTAAGAATTAAAAGAAGATCTCCCGGTTTAGCATTCAGTTTAGCAATTAGATTTTTCTGTTCTTCTTCACTGAAAAATTTCATGGTTGGTGATTCAAGTATTGTTCCGTTTTCAGAATCTTTAACACGAATCCAGATTAATCCGCCTGCACCAAGCTTCTTAATAAAATCAGTAAGTACATCAAGTTGATTTCGGGTATATTCGCCGCAACCCGGAGCGTTCAGCCCACTTACAACTCCCCCTTTTTCAATGTTATCTTTGAAAACTTTAAATCCGGTATTATTAAAAATTCCATTGAGTGTAACCATCTTCAAATCAAAACGGAGATCAGGTTTATCGCTTCCGTAAGTCTCCATCGCTTCATCAAAAGTTAGGCGGGGAATTGGGATTTGTAAATCTTTATTCCAAATATCTTTGTAAAGAGTTTGCATTAATCCTTCCATCATTTCAAAAATATTTTCCTGATCGATGAAAGACATTTCAACATCTATTTGTGTAAACTCAGGCTGGCGATCAGCTCTTAGATCTTCATCACGAAAACATTTTACAATTTGGAAATAGCGGTCTAAACCGGAAACCATTAGAATCTGCTTATACTGTTGCGGTGATTGTGGAAGAGCATAAAATTTTCCTTTATGAAGTCTGCTAGGGACAAGGAAATCGCGCGCCCCTTCAGGCGTGCTTTTCATAAGCACGGGAGTTTCAACTTCAACAAAACTATTTGCATCAAAATATTTTCTTACTGCTTGATACATTTTGTGACGCAATATCAAATTCTTCTGTACAGAAGGACGTCGAAGATCAAGGTAACGGTATTTTAATCGTAAATCTTCGTGAGCGTCGGTATCATCTTTTATTTGAAACGGCGGGGTTTTGGCTTCGTTAAGAATTATTAATTTATTTACCATAACATCAACAAATCCGGTTTGAAGATTCGGGTTTTCCGTTCCTTCCGGTCTTTTTCTCACAACACCTTCAACAGAAACCACAAATTCCGATCTAAGGTCTTTTGCAATATGATGAGCGTCTTGGTCGAAGCCAGGTTCAAAAACAATTTGAGTTAATCCGTAACGGTCTCTAAGTTCGATAAAAATAAGCCCACCTAAATCACGTCTGGTATCTACCCATCCGTTAAGAACAACTTTTTCACCAAGGTTTGATTCTCTTAATTCACCGCAATTATGTGTACGAGTCTTAAATAGCATAATAATACAACGATCTCCGAAATTATTAAAAATAGATTTTCAAAATAGCATATTGGAAGGGTGTTCACAAACTTAGTAATCTTTAATTTTAAGAATATATAAGGAATTAACCGCTTTTTAAGAGAATTGCTACCGGGAATTAAGAAAGCAAGAGATTCGAACAAAAATAAGCTTAGGATTCTTAAAATCAAGAAAACAAAGAAAGGAAAAGAGAAACCGCTCCGTAAAAACGACTTTTTTAACATAAAAATGGAATTTTAAGCCATAAAGTGAATTGGTATAATTTTTGGCATAGAGGGGGGACTTAATATGGGCATTATCAATTTTAATAATTATTATAAATAACTGGTAGATAAAATGGAAAGAAAAAAAGTAACTATAGATGGAAATGAAGCGGCAGCGCACGTTGCATTTCATACGAACGAGGTTTGCGCAATTTATCCGATCACTCCATCCTCAAATATGGGGGAATGGTGTGACGCCTGGGCTGCTGAAGACAAAAAGAATATCTGGGGAGATATACCGGTTGTAAGCGAACTACAAAGCGAAGGCGGAGCTTCCGGCTCTGTGCACGGTGCTTTGCAAACCGGTGCTTTAACAACTACTTTTACCGCATCACAGGGATTATTGCTTATGATCCCGAACATGTTCAGAATAGCGGGAGAATTAACATCAACGGTGTTTCATGTAACGGCTCGTTCTGTTGCAGCACAAGCACTTTCGATTTTTGGAGATCACAGCGATGTTATGTCAACACGTATGACAGGTTTCGCAATGATGGCTTCAAATTCGGTTCAGGAAGTAATGGATTTTGCACTGATTGCTCAAGCTTCTACTTTGGAAGCAAGAATTCCATTTTTACATTTTTTTGATGGTTTCAGAACATCACACGAAGTTATGAAAATCGAACAGTTAAATACCGACGATATGCGTGCGATGATTGACGATGAGCTTGTTTTTGCACACAGAAAACGTGCTTTGAATCCTGATAACCCATTTATGCGCGGAACAGCGGCTAACCCCGATGTCTATTTCCAAACTCGCGAAACAGTTAACCCATTCTATACTTTATGTCCTGAAATAGTCCAAAAACAAATGGACAAGTTTGCTTCAATAGTGGGAAGACAATATCATTTATTCGATTATTACGGTGCCCCTGATGCTGAAAGAATAATCATCCTTATGGGTTCAGGTTCAGAAGCAGTTGAAGAAACCGTACAATATTTAACAAACAAAGAAGAAAAAGTTGGCGTTATTAAAGTTCGCCTGTATCGTCCTTTCTCAATTAATCATTTTATCGCTGCTTTACCAAAAACCACTAAATCAGTTGCGGTATTAGACAGAACAAAAGAACCCGGCTCATCCGGTGAACCTTTATACCTCGATATAGTAAATGCATTAACAGAGACATATCTTGAAGGTAATTTAGGATTTAATTTACCTAAGATTATCGGAGGTCGTTACGGACTTTCCTCAAAAGAATTTACCCCGGCAATGGTAAAAGCAATTTATGATGAATTGAAAAAAGATAAACCCAAAAATCATTTTACTATCGGTATTAATGATGATGTTGCACATACAAGTCTTCAATATGATTCAACATTCTCTGTTGAAGCTGCAGAAACATTCCGCGGTAAATTCTATGGCTTAGGCGCAGACGGAACAGTTGGTGCCAATAAAAATTCAATTAAAATTATTGGTGAAGGAACTGATTTTTATGCTCAGGGTTATTTTGTTTATGACTCAAAAAAATCCGGTTCAACAACCGTCTCTCACTTAAGATTCGGACCAAAAGAAATAAAATCAACTTACTTGATTAATAAAGCTAATTTCATTGCATGTCACCAACAAGTATTTCTTGAAAAAATGGATATGCTTAGTGATGCGACTGAAGGAGCTACATTCTTATTAAACACAAAAATTCATAAAGAAGAAGTATGGGATTCACTTCCGGAAAAAGTTCAGCATGACTTAATTGATAAGAAGATGAAATTGTTTGCGATTGATGCATACAAAGTAGGCGAAGAAACCGGAATGGGTTCACGTGTAAATACAATTATGCAAACATGCTTCTTTGCAATTTCACAAATTCTTGAAAAAGAAGAAGCAATCGGGATGATCAAAAATACAATCAAAAAAACCTATGGCTCAAAAGGGGAAAAGATTGTTGCAATGAATTTCAATGCGGTTGATCAAACACTTGCTAATCTTTTTGAAATAGAAGTTCCTTCAACAGTAACAAGTAAATTGCAGTTGCAGCCATTCGTTAGCGGGAAAGCTCCTGAATTTGTTCACAGTGTTACAGAAGAAATTATCGCCGGTCGCGGTGATGCAATTCCTGTAAGCAAAATGCCGATTGACGGTACTTATCCTGTTGGTACAACCAAATGGGAAAAAAGAAATATTGCTCTTGATGTTCCTGCTTGGGATCCTGAAGTTTGTATTCAATGTAATAAATGCGTTCTTGTCTGTCCTCATGCAACAATCAGAGCAAAAATTTATGATGAAGCTCTTCTTGCAAATGCTCCCGAAACATTTAAATCGATTAAATTTAAATCAAAAGATTTCGGCGACAATATGGCTTACACAATTCAAATTGCCGTTGAAGATTGTACCGGTTGCGGTCTTTGCGTTGATGTATGCCCGGCTAAAAATAAAAAAGAAACCAAATTTAAAGCAATCAATATGGTTGAACAGATTCCAATCCGTGAAACCGAAAGAGCTAATTGGGATTTCTTCTTATCGTTACCCGAAATTGACAGAACAAAATTAAAACTTGATTCAGTAAAAGATTCGCAGTTCCTTGAACCATTATTTGAGTTCTCGGGTGCGTGTGCAGGTTGCGGCGAAACTCCTTATGTTAAACTTGTTAGCCAGTTGTTTGGTGATAGAACCGTTGTTGCAAACGCAACAGGATGTTCCTCAATTTATGGAGGAAATTTACCGACAACTCCATGGACGAAAAACAAAGAAGGTCGTGGTCCGGCATGGTCAAATTCATTATTTGAAGATAATGCTGAATTCGGTTTCGGTTTCCGTTTGGCAATCGATAAACATAATGCTCAAGCAAAATCACTACTAATGAAATTAGCTCCTGAAATTGGCGAGACTTTAGTTGAAGAATTAATTAACGCTGATCAAAAAGATGAAGCGGGAATCTATGAACAAAGAGAAAGAGTAAAAGTTCTTGTTCAAAAATTAAATGACCTTCAAGGAACCAATTCATTAAATGGTAAAACAAGAGAAGCTAAACATCTATTAACTTTAGCCGATTATCTTGTTAAAAAATCTGTTTGGATTATCGGCGGTGACGGCTGGGCTTATGATATTGGTTATGGTGGATTAGATCACGTAATTGCTTCAGGCAAAAACGTTAACATCCTTGTTCTTGATACCGAAGTTTATTCAAATACCGGTGGACAAGCATCAAAATCAACACCTCGTGCAGCAGTAGCTAAATTTGCCGCTGCCGGAAAACCAGGGGCTAAAAAAGATCTTGGCTTAATGGCAATGTCATACGGTAATGTTTATGTTGCAAAAGTTGCAATGGGAGCTAACGATGCTCAAACAGTTCGTGCATTCCTTGAAGCGGAAGCTTATGACGGACCATCATTGATAATTGCATACAGCCATTGTATTGCTCATGGAATCAACATGGCAACCGGAATGAAAAACCAAAAAGCTGCGGTAGATTCAGGTCACTGGCCATTATTCCGTTATCATCCTGATTGGCAAACTGAAGGAAAGAATCCATTTAAGTTAGAATCAAAAGGATTAAAAATCCCGTTGAAAGAATATGCTTATATGGAAACCCGTTATAAGATGCTTACAAAATCGCATCCTCATCTTTCTGAAGGGTTGATAAAACAAGCCCAGGAAGATGTTACCAAAAAATGGAAATATTATGAAGAACTTGCTGCGCTAACATTCAGCAAAGAAGAAGAAAAGAAATAGACTCTTCATATAATATAAGTTAAATAAAAGACGCAGTTCGCTGCGTCTTTTTTTTGTTGCTTTTCTAAAAAAGAGTCTATATTTTTCAGATGGTTTTTAACCACCCCTTAGGTTTCGACCATGGGCGCAGAGTCACTTCGGTGGCTCTTGCTTTTTTAAATATAATTGGATATGAATGCGAACGAAAATCTATATCGATGGTTTTAATTTTTACTATAGGGCAGTAAAAAAGACTCCTTATAAATGGTTGGATTTAATGGCGCTAATGGAAAAACTATTGAGCCCAAATAACCAAATTATAGAGGTTAAATACTTCACCGCACTCGTTTCAGGGCAAAGAGACCCTCAAAAACCGATAAACCAACAAACATATCTACGTGCTCTCAAGGCATACATTCCTCAGTTAAATATTTTTTATGGACATTTCTTAACCCATCATGTGTACGCCGAATTGGCTAAGCCAACCGCTAATCAGAAAGCCGTGCAAATAGTAAAAACAGAAGAAAAGGGTTCTGATGTCAATATCGCCGTCCATCTTTTAAATGACGCATGGCTTAATGATTATGATTGTGCCGTTGTTGTCTCTAATGACAGTGATTTAGCTGAAGCAATGAGGCTCGTAAAGCTACATCACCCTACCAAATTAATCGGATTAATAATGCCGGGAGATGGGCACCCTTCAAAAGAACTTATGAAACATTCAGATTTTATAAAAAGAGTTAGGAAAGGGGTATTATTGAACTCTCAACTTCCTAATCCTATACCGAACACTAATTTGTTTAAACCACATGGTTGGTAAAGCAACGGGAATCATTTAAATAAACCAACATCATTTTTCATAAATACACATAAATTCTTTTGCTCCACTTATTCAATATTAATGCTACTGCTATAAATAGAGCGGTAGATATTGATAGGTGTAAATTTATTACAACCCATAGTTCGCACTACAAAACAATTTTTGTATATTTTAACATTATTTTATAACAGATTAACCGGATTGAAAATGAAAACAAAAAACATCTTTCCCTTTTTTATAATTCTTCTTTTCATTACCACTATTGCCAACGGACAGCTAACAAAACTGACCGTTGATGATGTTTTTACAAATCGTAGTTTTGCCCCCAAAAGCATTATGGGACTTCAATGGTTTGATAACGGAAATTCGTATTCGTTTTTGAAAATGAATCCCGAAACCAAGTCAATGGATTTATATCGACACGATCTTAAATCGGGGGAAGAAAAAGTTATTGTTTCCGGTTCTGAATTAAAACTTAAAGAAGGAGATGCACCATTTGTAATCAGAAATTATGAATGGTCACCAAACGGAAGATTTATTTTGTTCACCGGAATGCTTCCCGCAAGAAGTTTGAAGAGTGGCGGTACTTTTTATTTGTTCGATTTTACAGAAAAGAAATTTTTTCTTCTTGCCGAATCGGAACAAGAACAAATTAATGCACAATTTTCACCTGACGGAAATAAACTCGGCTTTGTGAGAGGCGATAATCTTTTTACAGTCGATATTTTTACTAAAGAAGAAAAACAATTAACTTTTGACGGTAATGAAAATATTCTTAACGGACACTTTGATTGGGTTTACGAAGAAGAATTCGGCATCATTAAAGGTTTTGAATGGTCACCGGACAGCAAAACTATAGCTTATTGGCGATTAGATCAAACCGAAGTACCGCAAATTCAAATTCAGAAATGGGATTCACTTTATCTTAATTCAATTGATATGCGCTATCCAAAAGCCGGCGCAAAAAATTCTGATGTTAAAATCGGAATTGTTTCTGTTGAAACAGGTAAAAATGTTTTTGCAGACCTTGGTTCTGAAACTGACATTTATATCCCCAGAATTAAATTTACTTCCAATCCGAATATGTTATCAATTCAAAGATTAAACAGACTCCAAAACAAATTAGATTTTCTTTTTGCCGACGTTGCAACAGGAAAAACAACAACTGTTTTTACCGAAACGGATCCGTGCTGGATTGAGATAAACGATAATTTGAAATTCTTAAAAGATGGTAAGCATCTCATTTGGCAATCGGAACGAGATGGGTTTAATCACTTTTACTTAAAAGATTATAACGGAAAAGTTATTAATCAAATTACAAAGGGAAAATGGGAGACCGATAACATCCATTTTGTAGATGAACAAAACAAATTAATATATTATTCATCAAATGAACGGGGTACGATTTATAGTGATTTATATGTAATAAAATTTGATGGAAGCGGTAAAAAAAGATTAACCGAAAACGCCGGAACTCATGCAATTAATTTTTCTTCCGGAGGGGAATATTTTATTGATCGATATTCAAATGCTTCATTAATTCCTTCATCATTCCTCTTTGATAAAAAGGGGGAAAAGGTTCGTGGTCTCGCAGTCTCTACAATGGATGGCTTCAAGGATTACGATTTGGGTACCTCTGAATTTGTCTCTTTCACTACAACAGATGGTGTTACACTTAATGGAATGTTAATTAAACCATCGGACTTTGATCAGACTAAAAAATATCCCGTACTGATTTATAACTATAGCGGTCCCGGCTCGCAAACAGTTAAAGATTCTTGGCAAGGTGCAAATCTGCTCTGGCATATGATGCTTGCTCAGAAGGGTTACCTTGTTTTTATGCTTGATAACAGAGGAACAGGCGGCAGAGGAAAAGAGTTTAAAAATATTGTTTACAAAAATCTCGGGCATTGGGAAGTAAATGATCATATTGAAGGAGCCAAGTATTTAGCACCTCTTCCATTTGTTGATGCTGAAAGAATCGGAATTTGGGGATGGAGTTATGGCGGTTATATATCAGCATTAACTTTAATGAAAGGTGCAGAATATTTCAAAACTGCAATCTCAGTTGCTCCTGTAACACATTGGAAGTTTTATGATTCAATTTATACCGAAAGATTTATGTCGCTCCCATCACTTAATCCTGAAGGTTATGAAACGAGTGCTGTTCTTACTTACACCGATAAATTAAAAGGAAAACTTCTACTTGTTCACGGTACAGCAGATGATAATGTTCATTTTCAAAATGCGGTTGCGCTTGTGAATAAATTAATAGCGGAAAACATTCAATTTGAAACAATGTATTATCCCGAAAAAGATCACGGTATTTACGGCGGGAAAACCAGACTACATTTATACAACATGATGACAAACTTTTTGTTGAATAATTTATAATAATATTTTGAATTCCGGAAGCACGAATAAATTTATAATAACTGCTTCCGGAGTTTTTAATTCTGATAATTCAATTTGTTCTATTGCCTTTTCGGTAAATCATAAATATGTTTAATATCATTTTTTTAGAAAGGTTTAATAATGAACGATTATACAGATGGACAGATGAATCAAGAAGATCAAGAACCTGTTGAGTTAGATTTTACCGATAAACTCGCCGGCGTATTTACAGAACCTTCAAACACATTTGAGCAAGTTGCAAAATTCCCACCTAAAACCATGGATTGGCTTCTCCCCTTTCTGGTTTTACTCTTATTAGTAATTGGCTCACAGTGGATCATGATGTCAAATCCCATTATTAAATCTGATGCAATTAGAGCACAGCGGGATGCTCAGGAAAAATATCTTGAAAAAGAAGTTGAAGCAGGGAATCTTTCTAAAGCTCAAGCCGAAGACAGAATGGAAATGATTGACCGTCAGATGGAACAAATGACGGGTTCAATGGGGATGATAATTCAGTCGATCTCCATTTTTGTAATGGGATTTATTATTTTCTTTGTTGTTGTGCTGGTCTATTTTCTAATTGCTAAATTTGCACTTGGAGGAGAAGGTACTTATTCCTCTGCACTTGTTGCAAATGGATTAGTAAGTTATATCAGTATGATTCAAGTTGTGCTTGCAACAATACTCTCCTTAGCATTCGATAGATTAATACGTGATACTTCTGTGGCGTCTCTCCTCGATTATGACCGGACAGAGCTAGCCGGATTTATGTTATCCAAACTGGATCCAATTTCAATTTGGTCTTACGTAGTGCTTGGAATCGCTTTATCTAAAATGTTCAAAGCAACCGATGTAAAAAAATATATTATTGTAATTATTGCAGTCTGGATTTTCTGGAGTATTGTGGTATATATACTTTCTAAGTTTGTACCGTTCTTGCAAAACATGCAATGATTTTTTTAGAATTTATGTGTTATCGCCTGTTTTGATATATCGATTTTAAATCTATAGGATTTATAACGTGAAGTCTCTTTTTCATACAAGAATGAAATTATTAATATTCACGGCAATATTAACAATTGCCGTGGTGTTATTTTCATGTGCTACTGTCCCGCCTTTATACTATTCCCCTGACGGCAAAATATTAATCAAAGAAGTGAATAACGGTCGAGCAACTGCTAAAAAGCTGAAAACATTTTTTTCCTTAAATGATGAGCTTATTGAGAAGTTCGGACTTTATTATAAAGATTCAAAATTATTTGTCTACGGAACACTCCGATATGATGAAGATTACCTTGAAGAATTTGATCTCTTCAGAATTAACGTTGAAATAAATTTAAGAACTAAAAATTTACTATACGTTGCCTTCCCCGTTGAAAATCTGCCGTTACTTGAAGAGGTTCCCGGAATAGATTTTTTTGATATTGATAAAAAAGGAAAAATAAGACTTCAGCAAGCGGCTGAGTTGAACATCCTAGCAACACCGGAGCCTGAACCTGAAGCTGTGTTAGAGCCCGAAGCAGAGACTGAATCCGATTCCGATTCCGTCAACGCACTCAATGTAATCCCCGAAACTGTAACTATTCCCGACACGCTTGAAACCGTTATTGAACCGGAAATAGAAGCCGTCCCCGATAGCGTAACTGTAACCAATCCACCGGAGATTGAAGAAGAACCGGAACCGGATAGATGAGTAATAAAAATATTACTAATGTTTGAGAAAATAAAAACTCACATTTATGAGACTTATACGCCCATTTGTGTTTGTATAAGTCTGGTATTATGAGACCTATATATAAGTTAGCGGTAATTCTGTAGAACGAACGACAACAACAAAATTAAAGTCAAAATAGTAATAACCTTAATAAAGAAAAATACTTATGGCAAGATGTACAGCTCCAGTAAATGGACACCGAACTGCAAGTGGAGCAGCAAACTGTCCAGCTTGTAGCAGTAGATATGGATATGGGTCAAGTTATTTATATCCATCATACAATTACTCCTATTCTTCAAGAAGTAATAGTTCTTATGGAAATTATAATAGTTCTAAAGGACGAACTCAAAAACCCAGATGGTCAAAATCAGGTTCATCAATTTATTATACTTTATCGGAAATAAATGCACTTACTCCAGTCAGAAAAGTTGTTGAACAAAGAGCAGATAAACCGGACATTAGAGATATTTTCCTTTGTCACGCTTGGGACGACAGAAAAGAATCTGCATTACAATTACACGACTTACTCGTATCAAATGGAGTTAGTGTATGGTTCAGCGAAAAAGATATACCATTAGGAACTTCATTTCTTCGTGAAATCGATAAAGGTTTAGCAAAATCTAAAATCGGACTTGTTTTAGTAACGCCTAGTTTTTTGAAACGAGTACAAAATGAAGGAGTTGCTGAAAAAGAATTGTCTGCTTTACTTGCTAGAGACCAACTTGTACCTATTGTACATAATACGACTTACGATGAATGAAGAGACGTAAGTCCATTATTAGGTTCAAGAAATGGTTTAGATACCCAAGAAGATACAATGGAGAATATTGCGAAAAAATTGGCAGAATTAATTACAGTTTAGAAAAGAACTACCGCTAACATCGTGCATAAAGCATAGGGGTTTAAGTGGTTAAATCAAGCGTTCTGCTCCGCATCGGCGTTTGTGTCGGCGGATAGGAACGAAGCCCGCAATCCCCCAACGTTTCATACACGCAACCGTTAGCAGCAATGTTAGACGACCACCCAATCACCTAACACGACTGGCAACATTTGCAAATAAAAAGTATGAAATCAACATCATAAAATTATTGACGAATGGCAAAAACAAAGACAACTTATACTGGACAAGACGTAACAGATTTTGTAAACTCATACGTTGACAACGAGCAGAAAAAAGCGGACAGTTTCCAACTAATTGAGCTAATGCAAGAATGGTCTGAATCTGAACCTAAAATGTGGGGACCGAGCATTATCGGATTTGGAAACTATCATTATAAGTATTCAAGCGGTCACCAAGGCGATGCACCAGTTCTGGGCTTTTCACCAAGAAAAACAGCACTAACACTTTACGTGTATTCCGACACTGAAAAAAGTAAAACATTAATAGCTGACCTTGGTAAATTCAAAATGAGTAAAGCTTGTATTTATGTAAAAAAACTTTCCGACATAAATACAGACGTCCTAAAAGAACTATGTATTGAATCAATCAAATACATTAGCGAACACCACGAATGTTCTTGCAGAGTAAAATAACAGACATATGAAGAAAGACAGAAACACTGCTGGTAACAGCACCTACAAGAAATTGGCGGTTCAGTGGTTAAATCAAGCTTTGTGCTACTATCAAAGTTTCTGCTTGGTTGACAGTAAATATCTTCGAAATCGCTATCTTCGGGTAGCCGCAAAACGTTGTGTAACCTAATTGTTCTTGCAGAGTATTAAAAACAAAAACGATAGAAAATTTGTAATCAAAATAATTATTACTTATCTTTGGCGTTAGTAATGGATAGCGTTATAATATGATAATTTCATTTGGTACAAAAGAAACAGAAAAAATATGGAATGGCGAACGTGTAGTTCATATGCCACTAGAAATTCAAAACATAGGGCGTAGAAAACTAAGAATGTTAAACAACTCTATAGACATTAAAGACTTAAGCATTCCACCATCAAACCGACTTGAGAAATTATCGGGAACACTTAAAAATTACTATAGTATTCGTATTAATGACCAATGGCGTATTGTTTTTCAATGGAACAATGGACTTGCGGAACAAGTTAAAATTATAGACTATCATAAATAAATTCGCATGAAAAAACTAAACAATATTCACCCCGGTGAAATCCTTAACGAAGAATTCCTTGTACCGATGAATGTGAGCGCATACAGACTCTCAAAAGAAACAGAGATCCCCCAAACTCGCATTTCGGAAATTATAAAAGGCAATCGCAGAATCACTGCGGACACAGCAATAAGATTAAGCTGCTATTTCGGAAACTCCGCAAAATTTTGGCTGGGACTTCAAGACGATTACGATATTGAAGTTGAACAGAATGTAAAGGAATTAATATTTAAACGAATACCGAAAGTAAAAATTCACGCTACCTAACAAAAATATTTATTTCAGTGCGGTATTGTTCATGGCTTGATACTTAAGGGTCAAGCGTAATTTGCATCAACTTCAAACATTATTAAAAAATGAATCCGATTCCGTAAAAGAACCCGAAGTAATCCCCGAAGCCGCTGCTATCCCCGATACACCGTAACTGGATTAATGATTTATAATAATATTTATTATGTTTGTAGAAGAAATAAAGAGAACCATTTATGGCAAAAAGCCGGCATGTTTTTAATGTTGATATTCCAATAGCCGGTATAAACAAGTTGCCGACATGGCTAGAAGAAATCCGCAACCATGAAGAATCCTTTTTTGACGGTGCAATGCAAAGCTAACAGTGAAGTGCTTCGAAATCGCCACCTTCAGTTAACCGCCCAACATTTTGCGGCAAGAACATAACAATATAAACTCAAAATAAAGTAATAGAAAAGAAATGGATTTTAACATTCAATCAATATTAGAGAATGACCAAGTAATACTTTATCCTTTGGAAGAAGGTGATTTTGAGGAGTTATACGCAGCAGCTGCTGACCCTAAAATTTGGGAACAACACCCGAATAAAGACCGTTGGAAAAAAGAAATATTCAAGACCTTTTTTGATGGCGCAATACAAAGCAGAGGCGCATTTAAAATTGTAGACAAAATCAATAAAAACGTAATTGGAAGCACTCGATTTTATGACTATAATGAGCAAGAAAAAAGTATTCTAATCGGATATACTTTTTACTCCACAAAATATTGGGGAAAGGGGATAAACCTTTCCGTTAAGAGAACAATGTTGAACTATATTTTTCAATTCGTTTCAAGAGTTTATTTTCACATTGGTGCAGAAAATATTCGCTCCCAAATAGCAATAAGCAGATTAGGATCCACCAAAATTGGGGAACAAGAGGTAACTTATTTTGGAGAACAACCCAAACTAAATTTTATGTATAGTTTGACAAAAGAGGAATGGCTTTCAAAAGAATCCACAAAAACATAAATAATTAAAAGTTGAAATTATGGGATATTATATAGACTTAGAAAAAATATCAATTGATGATTATCAGACAAAATTGGAGTCTGCATATTTACCTCCAAGCAGAATGATTCTTAAAGAAAAATTGGATGAACGATTTGGATATTTTAAGAAAATCGGAATTAAAAATGTTAAAGGACTTCTTCAATTATTGAAAAAAAAGGAGAAGTTTGTAGAACTCTCAAAGGTTGACTGTTTATCTGATGGTTATTTAAATATTTTGCTTCGAGAATTAAATAGTACTATTCCAAAACCAAATAAGATTTCTGATTTTATCGAGATAGCAAGAGATACGATTGGTAGTTTAGAAAAAATCGGAATTACAAATACAGAAAAGCTATACGACAAGGTCATGAAAAAGTCAGATAGACAGAAACTCGCTGATTCATCAGGAATAAAATATCAAGACATTTTGGAATTAACCAAATTAGCTGATTTATCAAGGATTAAATGGGTTGGAGTGACTTATGCACAGATGCTTTACGATTTAGGAGTAGATACAGTTGAGAAAGTATCAGAATCTGACCCGATTGATTTACATGCAAGGATTAATCAACTGATAAAAGAAAAAAATATTCTCAAAGGAGCAATAGGATTGAATGACGTGAAAATACTAATTGAATCAGCAAATGAATTGCCTTTTGAAATTGAATATTAAAAGATGAAAGAACACCTACTGCCAACAAGCGGTATAAAAAATTACCGGTACAATAGGTTATTCAAGAGTTGTTTAACCTGCACCCCCAGAGCGGACACAAAAATAGACCGTTATTGAAACGGAAATAGAAGCCCTCCCCGATAGTGTAACCGTAACCAAACCACCCAAACCAATTGATGAAATCTATTCAGAATAAATCAAACTAATCATGAAAAGTTTAAAATAGTAACTTGCAAAATTCAGGTTATCAGTCAGTCAATATTGTTTTTGAAGTTTGATATACGCAATTTTGGGTATCGAATAATATTCTAGCCAACACCGATAGAGTCACAACATTTCATCATTAAAAATAAATTTTATTTTAATATGGACAATCAGGACAAAACCAAAGAAGAACTCATAAAAGAATTACAGTTATTACAGCAAGCGCATAATTTCTTAAAAGCAACAATGGAAGCGGAGTTGCTTTCGCGTAAACTTACCGAAGATGAGTTGCGGGCGAGCGAAGAACGATTCCAATTGTTATTTAACAAAGCACCGCTTGGCTATCAGTCACTTGACTTTGATGGAAATTTCATAGAAGTAAATCAACAATGGTTAGATACCCTTGGTTATACTCGTGAGGAAGTAATTGGAAAGTGGTTTGGTGATTTCCTTACACCCGTTTTTAAGGATGGGTTCCGCAAGCGATTTCCTATTTTTAAAGCTCAGGGCAAAATTCACAGTGAATTTGAAATGCTACATAAAAATGGTTCTGTTTTATTTATCGCTTTTGAAGGAAGAATAGGATATGATTTAAAAGGAGAATTTAAACAAACACATTGCATTTTACAGGACATTACTGAACGCAAGCAGATAGAAGAAAAACTGATCAGGAGCGAAAAAGAATTAAAAAAAGTTGAGCAAATTACACATATAGGTAGTTGGTATTTGGATGTCGCTACCAATGAGGTTGAGTGGTCAGAGGAACTATATAAAATGTATGGTTTTGATCCGGCACTTCCTGTCCCCCCCTACACCGAACATCAAAAATTGTTTACCTCCGAAAGTTGGGAGCTTTTATCTAAGTCGCTTGCTCATACCGCCAACACAGGAATTCCTTATGAACTCGAGCTAAAAACGGTAAAAGATGATGGCAGTAATGGTTGGATGTGGGTGAGGGGTGAAACTGTAACCGATAATGATGGAAAGACCATTGGTCTTTGGGGTGCTGCTCAGGATATTACCGAACGCAAACATGCTGAGATTGCATTAGCTAAAAGCGAAGAAAATTTAGCCATTACACTCAATTCCATTGGCGATGGTGTAATTGCTACCGATAGAAACGGATTGATTGTCAACATGAACCCGGTAGCCGAAACGCTTTGCGGGTGGAAACTAACAGATGGATTGGGCAAACCCTTACACGAAGTTTTTAAAATTATAAATGCCGAAACCGGACAATCC
>JAGUXE010000071.1 GCA_020061995.1 Ignavibacteriales bacterium
GACGATGTTCAACTTGGTTTAGATGTTGTTGCAGAGATAAATGCTAATCCAACCGAATATCCTATATTCAATGGTGATGCCTCAATTAAGCAATATATCAGGGCAAGAATCTTTGACGAAATACTTGCCTCACCAAAAATCGCAAAAAAAAATGTATATCAATACACAATCGAGATTGTGGATAATAAAGATGTATTGAATGCCTTTGCTCTTCCGGGCGGACCGGTTTATGTCTATACAGGATTGTTAAAATATCTTGATTCTGAAGCTGCCTTAGCCGGTATAATTGGACATGAAATTGCTCACGCTGAAAGACGTCATGCTACAAACAGGCTTACAAAATATTATGGCGTGAGTGTTTTGCTTAGTTTGATTTTGGGCCAAAACCCATCACAACTTGCTGAAATTGCTGCAAATCTTTTTGTGGGAATAGCTTTTCTTGCTAATAGTCGTTCAGATGAAGATGAAGCCGATAAATTTTCTTTTGAATATTTAAGAGATACTCGCTACTATGCGGGGAGTGTAAAATTCTTTTTTGAAAAATTAAATGCTGATGGTTTAATCACTGGTTCAGGAAGTCAATTGGAAACATTCTTGTCAACACATCCTGATCCCGTTGCAAGGATTGCTACGACTAATAAAAGATTGCAAGAAGCTAATATTGAAGTAAAAAATTATACTGCATCAGGTGAAGGTATTTTTAGAACTGAATATCAAGCTAATATTTCCTCTAAAATTCCTTAATTAATCGATATTCGATGCATTATAGAAAACTTGGAAAAACCAATCTAAAAGTTTCAGTCATCGGATTCGGTGCGTGGGGAATTGGTGGGCCGGCGATGGCAGGTGACATTCCCATAGGATGGGGTAATGTTAATGATAATGATTCATTGAAAGCTATTAAAGAGGCGGTAAATAGAGGCATTAATTTTTTTGATACCGCCGATTTTTATGGACTTGGTCATAGTGAGGAATTATTAGGAAGATATTTTGGTAATCATTGGGAGGGAATTGTTTTAGCCACCAAGGTGGGGCATAAATTAAATGCTGATCAAACTATTTCACTAGATTATTCTAAAAAGCATATCATCAAGGCATGCGAGTTAAGTTTAAAGAGATTAAATAAGGACGTTATTGATCTTTACCAACTTCATAGCGTAAAATTAACTCATTTGAAAAATGGTGAATCGGTTGAAGCTATGGAACAGTTGGTAAAAGAGGGGAAGATTCGATATTGGGGAATATCACTAAATACTTTCGAACCAGAACCTGAAGCAGATTTTTTTATTGATAATAATATCGGATCGACCTTTCAACTTGTTTTTAATGCCATAAATCAACATGCATTAGATGCTGTAATTCCTAAAGCTAAGAAATCTGGTTATGGAATAATTGCGAGAATGCCGTTGCAGTTTGGATTGTTATCTAAAAAGTTTCATAAATACACACAATTTGATAAAAATGATCACCGAAGTTTTCGACTCCCTCCGCAATTGTTGGATAATGCGTTAGATAAATTAGAAATCTTTTGGGATATTGCAGACAGATATAATATTAGTCCAACCTCACTTGCGTTGAGTTTTATTCTTGCTCATAAAGAGATCTCCACAACAATTCCAGGAATTAAAACTGTTGAACAGGCAATGGAAAACACTAACTATGTTCTTAATCTGCAGCCGGAAGATTTAAAATTTTTATATGATTATTACAAAAGTGATCTGAAGGAAATAGTAAGACTATTTAAAGAATTGGGTTGAAAAAATGAATATATTAAGACTAAAGATATCATCTCTCTGTTTCTACCTTTTAATTACATTTTCTCCATCAGTCTCATCACAATCGCAAAATGAGAATCAAACAATTGAAAAAAAAGGATATCCCGTTGTTATTGATGGAGATACCTTATTCCAATTTTATGAAAATCTGGGACCTTTTAAACCGGAAGTTAGAGCGGCAGAAACTCAGTCACGCCTTAACATACTTTTCAAAAAAAATAATGTAGTTGTTGATTCTTTTAATATTTATTTTCAGAATCATTTCTATATGCTTCGTTACAAGTCACAAGTGTTATTAAGTATAACAGAGTCTGATTCAAAATATCTAAATAGAAAATCGGATGAACTCGCTGAAGAATATTTAGCACTTCTAAAAGATTCATTTTTGGAATACTCATTAAAATATTCTGAAGAAACAATTTTAACAGGTCTCGGAATAAGTTTAGGAATTTTTATATTCTCACTCATACTATTGCTAGTATTAAAAAAAATATTCCCCAAAATTTATGTTTTTATTGAAAGTTTGGAGAGTAAACTTTTCAAATCGATTACCATAAAACAAATTGAAATTCTAACAGCGGAAAATCTGATTATCTTCTTTCTTGCACTTGCAAAATTATTAAGACTTTTTGTTACTTTACTGATTATATATATAACTATCGAACAAATTCTAGGAATACTTCCCTGGACAGAAAGTTGGAGTTTACCGGCTCTACGTGGGTTCTTTCTAACACTATTCTTAACATTTTTTGCGATTACACTCTTTAAGGGTGTGAATTCTTTAACATTGAACATGTTGGATCGATTCAAAGTTTGGAAAGGATCGTTGATTCGTGGAATTTCAATAAAAAAAGTAAATATTGTTTCTGAGGAAAGAATAATTGATTCGCTTTTCGTATTGCTCAGGACATTTAGAAATGTAATAAACATTTTAATAGCTTATTTTTATTTTACCATTGTACTTAGTCTTTATGAATTTACGCATAACTGGGCAGAGAAATTAGTCTCTTATTTTATCGACCCGTTGATTTCTGTATTGTTATCGATAATTAATTATTTACCTAGTTTGGTTTTTATAATTGTTATTGTAATTGTAACCAGATATATCATAAAGTTTATCCATTTTATTTTTAGTGAGATTGAAAAAGGGAATCTGGAATTTCCACGCTTTCTACCAGATTGGTCTATTCCAACGTTTAAAATTTTTAGGTTTTTAATTATCGTTTTCGCAGTAATAATTATATATCCACACTTACCGGGTTCAGATTCAAAGGCATTTGAAGGGGTAAGTGTATTACTTGGAATAATATTGTCTTTAGCCTCTGCTTCTGCAATCTCCAATATTGTTTCAGGAACTGTACTTACTTATATGAATGCATTCAGATTAGGTGACAGAGTTAAAATTGCTGATACTGTAGGGGATATTATAGAAAAAACACTTCTTGCGACTCGTGTTAGAACAACTAAGAATGTTGAAATAACAATTCCGAATTCTATTATTTTGAGTAACCATATAATAAATTTCAGTAAATCACAATCAGATAGTAAATTAATACTTAATACAACAGTGACGATTGGATATGATGCTCCATGGAGACAAGTTCATCAATTATTAATTGAGGCAGCTCTAAATTCAGAAGGAATTATTAAAGAAATAAAGCCCTTCGTATTACAAACTAGTCTGGATGATTTCTATGTCAGTTATGAATTGAATGCTTATACAGATCAACCGAATCGAATGGCGTTTGTGTTTTCTGAATTACATAAAAACATTCAGGACAAATTTAATGAAGCCGGAGTTGAAATTATGTCTCCACATTATGGAGCTCAACGTGATGGGAATCAATCTACAATCCCTTCTGACTATTTACCGAAAGATTATAAAGTCCCTTCATTTAGAATTTCACAAATATGGAACTCCTACAAGGATGGAAATAAAGATGAATAATCGTTTACGATAACTATTTGTATTTTTTAGTCTCTTTTGTATATTTGAGGTCTGATTTTTGTTTAATAGGCGGGGTAGCTCAGTAGGTTAGAGCAGTGGAATCATAATCCACGTGTCGGGGGTTCGAATCCCTCCCCCGCTACAAAAAAAATTTAAGGAGAAAAAATGTTCGGTTTACTTTTAACTTTAGCTGTTTTGATTTCAATATTTTTGATTGTTATTGTTTTACTACAATCAAGTAAAGGCGGCGGACTTGCCGGTACTTTTGGCGGTGCCGGTGGTGTTAGTACAATGTTTGGAAGCAGAAGAACTGCAGATTTTTTGAGTAAAGCAACCTGGTGGTTAAGCGGAGCTCTAATTATTTTAGCGATAGTGATTAATTTATTCTTTTTACCTGGTAGCGGTTCCTCAGATACACGTGAAAGTATTATTCAAAAATCCGGACAAAATGCTATTCCAACTCAACCATCTTTACCACAAGCAAATCCAAATCCATAAGAATTTACTAGCCGGATATTTCATCGTATTCGGCTAATATTTCAATTATCTGATCTTGAATTTTCCTATAATGGTTTATCCCTCCTTTTGAAAACTCAAATATCATACTAATGATCAGATCATCTCCATTTTTTGTCTTAAGATAACCAGATACAGAAGAGGCTCCATTTAATGTACCGGTTTTACCCCGAAAGTTAAACTCAGCAGAAGAACTACCCATCCGCCCCCCTAAGGTACCGTCTACACCCGCAATACTAAGGGTATTTAAGAAGGGTTCATACCAACTAAGATTTAAATAAATATTTTCTAAAAGACTTACAATCGAACCAACAGTAATCTGATTATATCTTGACAAACCTGAACCATCAACGATTTTAGTACCTTGTGACTCAATATCATTCTCAACCACAAATTTATTAATATTTTGAGCCGCATTAAACGCACTTCCTTCTTCTCCGGATGCGACCGCTCCGACAGTTTTAAACAAACACTCTGCTAAAAAATTATCACTTTGTTTATTTACAATGCTCAATATGTTTTTCAAAGGAACAGATGCTGTCGCTAATTCATAAGCTACAACAGGGGTTACACCTTTACCGCTGGTTCCGGTAACTTGAATACCAGAATTTACCAATTTGCTATAGAGTTGTTGGGCGATATAGGATGGTGGGTCTGCGATTTTACTCCGAACATTCACCATCTTGCGTCGTTTTTTAATTGTCTTGGTGATTTGATTTCGATTGATTACAAGAGCAGAAACCGGAGGTAGATGAACATTAGTTTTTTCATCTTCAATCCAATCAAATCGTGAGTAATTCTTATCGAAGTAAGAATCATCTGCAATAACGTCCCCATCAACTTTTGCTACACCCGCATTAACTAGTGTTTGGACCATATTGTCTAAATCATTCTCGGTAAAAAGTGAATTTCCGAATCCTTTTATATAAAGATTCCCACTTATTTTACCTGCCTTATCTTGTATTTTTTCAGAATAAATTTTAGTTGCAACAGGATAATTGGCGCCCATCAAAGCTAGAGCAACTCCTGTAGTGAATAATTTTGTGTTCGAGGCGGGTATTAAAGACTGTTGATGATTGATCGCAAAAATGGTGTCATTAGTTAATGGATTAAGTACCATTACTCCGAAGTTTGTTCCTCGGGGGAGCGAATTTGTAATCTGTTTAAGTCTTTTTTTGATTTCTGTGTTTGAAGTATTTGCTGATAGATTGGATAGACCCAATATAACAATAATTAAGAACGATAAATATCTCATGAATTTCTGTGAAAATTTGATTGGTTGAAATGAAAATTTACTTTATATTCAAAATTAAAAATAACAATTCCTGGCTAATTTATAAAGTGATTAATGGAGTACAGAGGAAAATTTTATGGCAAAAATTAAAAAACCAGTAAAGGCGTATGCAAATCTTGAATTCCTGAATTCAGCTGATGCAAGAATACTAAGAATTCTCGCCGAGTTTCTAGAACCTAAGGCAAGATTTACCAAATATAACATCCTGGATACGATTGTGTTTTTTGGTAGTGCAAGAATAAAGTCGAAAAAGGATGCTGCAAAGATTTATAATACTGTAAAAAATCTTGATCCTAAAAAGACCCCGAATTTCCCAAAACAATTACGAGATGCTCAAAAACTTCTGGAGATGTCCAAATATTACGAGGATGCAGTCTTTCTTGCGGAAAAATTAACAAAATGGTCAATGGGATTAGAATTAGAAACTAACCGTTTTACTGTATGCACCGGAGGTGGACCCGGTATCATGGAAGCTGCAAATAAGGGAGCAAAAAAAGCGGGGGGTTATTCAATAGGATTAAATATCAGTATTCCATTTGAGCAATTTGTAAATCAATATGTTACACCACAGATGCAATTTGAATTTCATTACTTTTTTATGAGAAAGTTTTGGTTTGCATATTTATCTAAAGCCTTGATAGTTTTTCCTGGCGGCTTCGGAACTATGGATGAATTCTTTGAAGTGCTGACACTTATCCAGACTGAAAAAATTAAAAAGAATTTGGTGATAGTAGCTTATGATGAAAAATATTGGAAAAGTGTAGTGAATTTCGAAGCTCTTGAAGAGCATGGGATGATTAGTAAAGAAGACTTAAAATTATTTCAATTTTGCAATACACCGGATGAAGCATTTAATGTAATAACAAAGTATTTTGAAAAAAATTATTTGAAGAAAAAACCGCAAAAGTAAAATAAAAAAGCCCCATCAAATGGGGCTTTTTTATTTTAATCGTTCATATCGTTTCGCTGAGATCTACGTTGAGCTTTTATTTTTTCCATTCGTTTTTTTATCGAAGGTTTTACAAAAAAAGTTCGCTTCTTATATTCTTTAAGAACACCGGAACGTTCATATTTCTTTTTGAATCTTTTAAGAGCTCGATCTATGGATTCGTTTTCTTGAATAACGATACCTACCAACTAATTCACCTCACTTCGGGTTTATTTTGTTAATGTTTCTATTAATTTCTTTTGACCTAATTTTTGAAACTCAACCGTAATGGAACTTCTTCCGCTTGATAAAATTTCTTTTGAGACAACTACTCCAAAATCTTCCCAACTTTTATGGAAAATCGACTCACCGATTTCAAATGATTTGAGTGGTGAATAATCAGAACACTTTTCACCGGCAAAATCATTCACTGTTGGTTTTGCAACTCCGTTTTTATCTCTCAAATCTATTAAAGTAGTCTGTTTACACTTCTTACACTTTGCCCAACGCTTATTCTCATCTGTATTACCGGAAACCTCACCGGCTAATTCCATTTTTGTAATGCTGTTACAAAAATTACAGAATGCTTCTATATTCTTAACGCGTGCCATCTA
>JAGUXE010000133.1 GCA_020061995.1 Ignavibacteriales bacterium
AAGAATTTTTTCCACATTTAAAGTATTTTGAGCTACAAATATTTTTTTAATCGAGATACCATTTTTAATAAGTTCGTGGGCGTAATTATTTCCGTAGCAGATATGACCCGAAGCTCGCTTATTGAAATAACTATTTATAAAATCCTTAAATGCTAACCGTACTCCATAAATTTCTGCTCTTTTATGACCACAAGACCAGAGTAAATACTTTCGTTTAGTGATAATAAAATAAAATTGGATTATCAATAAATTTAGGACCCCAGAATTAAAAAGTATAATTGTCAAATCTGGCTTGTAGTTATACACATATTTTAGAATTTTTTTAATCCAAATAATTCTGAAACCAAATAAATTTATTAAATTGCTATCAAAACTGATGGAATCAAATAACTTACTATTTACGGTGTGAACGGCTTTCTGCATACTTACTTTTTTACCATGTATAACCGTTAATTTATATTCTGATCCAAGTTCCTCTTTTAGTAATTGAAAGAAATCATTTCTAAAAAAAGGTAAAATGGGTAATATGAATAATATTTTTTTCATATTTCTAGAGTGTTATAATCTCAGTTGATAGTCTTTTTGATTTAAAAATTTTAGATTTTAATATAGCTTTTTTAGCTTTCTTTTTACTTAAAAAGGATTCCGAATAACTATAAGTTTTTATTTCTAACTCATCAAAATTTGTTTTTATTTTAAAATTGTTAGAGCCGTTGGATAAGAATATTTCCATTTCACCGCATATTTCAACTTTGAGGGAAGGATGAAAATGAATATTAAAAATGATCTCATGAACCTCTAAGGAATAGAAATCATCAATTATAGTGAATGTTTTATTATTTCGAAGTTCCACTGTTCTTTTGTGCATGACAGGATCATCAAGTCTTTGATATGCATTATTTTCTACTGAACAAGAAATTAGATCCACATCAAAAAAATATTCAAGAAGATCAACCTTAGTATTTTCCTTCATTCCAAAAACTTGCTTTGGGTCAATAGTATTAAGCTCATATCCATCAACAGTAATCGTATTGTGGGCTTTAGTGGAACGATAGAAATTGCGATATTTGTTGTTGCTTAGATAGCAATATGTACCTGGGTCAACTACAACAGGAGTATCAGAGATAAACAGCGTAAAACTTAATATATCATTATGCTGATGTGCTCCTTGCCCACCTGATCCAACATTCCAAAACAAGAAGGTAAATGCGGTAACCCCATATTTATATAACAAAACTCCTGGTTGTTCATATAATTGTGCAAAATTACATTGTTTATCATATTGTTGTAAATTAACACTAAACAGCAAATTATAAAACTCATGTTCAACTACTACAGTTTTCTTTAAGAGATAAAGATCCAACGGATCATAATTGAAATAGTTGTCAATAGAAAATATCTTACCATCGTCACAATCCCCAATCGTTGGTAATTTACCGTTAGGTTGTTCAATATTAAATAAAAATTGAATCATCTTAAAAAGGTTTTTTTGAATTTGATGCTTGTTATCACAAAGATCTTCATGAAAAAATAGTAAAACATAAAAATACAATTCTGTAATATATTTATGATATCCAATCGAGTGCTCGTGTGCAATACCACCTTGATGAATACATTTATCAGAAGCTTTAACTATTTCTCTTGTAGCAAACTTTTTCCATTTGATTGCACGTTTATTATTATATAAGAATGTACTAATTATCAGTAATCCAAAAATATCAGAAAGATAATGATTTCCATAAAGATTGCTAATTCCTTTTTCAAGATGGAATTCAATGTATAAACCATGACGATAGATAATATCTAAGATTACTTCTTCATATTTTGGATCATTTTTTAATTCTTTCTCAAAGATAGAAAAAGCCATTATGATATTGGATGCACGTATTGAACATTCCATTGCATTCATCCAATTAACACCGTTCAAGAAAGGGTTATTTTTATCCCAATCGCTGAGAATATCCTTAAATAGGATATAATATTTATTGTTGCCTGTATAAGTGTAACACAAGCCTAATAAAGGTAAAAACTGCAGTCGATTCAATTCCCAAATACTACGGATCTCAGCACCACCTGACTCTCTTTTAATTCTCCTAAAAAATTGTGCAGGGACTTTATTTCCAGTAATATAATCAATATTCCATTGTGGGAATTTATTAACTTTAATTTTGTACGAGAAGACTTTAAATTCACCTTTCAGAAGTTTCTCTCCATCCTCAAGAATGTCCTTAATTTCTCTTACAATAAAATTGACATAAATGTTTTTTGGTATCGTTCTATAATCTAAATTTCGTTTTCTATTCAAATCGAATATGTAAAATATTATATCAAAACTTAGTGATGATATCTTTTTTGATACAACGAATAATCCGTAGATTGGTGAAGATATAAATTTGTATATTCGATATTTCAATAATATATTAATCAAGATATTTCTTTCGATTTGAAAGATGCTTTTCGAAATAGTTTTTGTAAATGTAAGCAAGCGATTTACTAGCCATTATGTCATATTTGATTCGATTGAAAATATTTTTTTTTTGTGAGGTATCCTCTTTATGCAGAACATCAATGTAGTTAAGTAAAAGTATCTTTCCGCCAAAAGCTTTTACTTTTTCAGCAATTACGTATTCTTCGAAAAATAAAAATACATTTTCATCAAAAATAGGAAATATTTGATTCGAAATAAAAAATTGCGAATCAAATATAAAAAAAGAACCATGAACTCTGTACACTTCTGTTGTAATCACTTTTGAATTATGAAAAAAATCCTTCCTTTTTCTTTTCCATTTATTAAATGACAAAAAATAAATTAATATAAGACTTAGATAATATATATATTTTATAATAGATGAATGTTTTAATCTCATTATGCCAATCTCTTTTATGGATGGGCATTCTCTATTCGAAGGATTAATTACCTGAGACTGGAGGTTGAATACTTGAGGTGCTATTACAATGTATTTACTTTCTTCAATAACACGAAACATTTCATACAGTACCAGAGGAGAGCTAATTTCAATATCAGGATTTGATATTACAATATAACGAACTCCTGCATCAACTAGACTCTTGATGCCCACATTGTTTCCGAAACCGTAACCCTTATTTTGCCTATTAACAAGAATTTCAATATTTTTAACTTTTGAAAATTTTGATTTTACTTCTTCGAATCCCATTATAGTTGAACAATTGTCAACTATTACAATTTTTAATGAATGCAGATTGAACGACAATATACGATTTGTCAATTCAACTGTATCGATGTGAGAATTGTAATTTAATATTACAATACCAAACTTATATTTTTTTTTTCTCAATTAGTCGACCTATTCCTGATGTAATTCGTTTAGCTGTTTGACCGTCAGAATACTCGGCAATTTCATTGATCAAATTTTCATTCTCTTGGACAAAGTGATTTTCTCCATTCACAATTCGTTCGAGGATTTGTATCAAATCATTTTCGCTTGATAAAAAACTTATCAGTCCCTTTTCAATCAAGGGTCGGAAATGTTTATCGAAAGCAATTTTCTTCAAGTTAGTTTTTGTATATTCATCATTTGTTGGATGAAAATTAACAATGAAAGAGGGAACATCAAACATAACTGATTCAATATGTAACGTCGTGCCCATATTAAGCATTAGATCTGTGCGTAATAACAGATCCTGAACATCCTTGATATCATTTTGATTCATGAACCAATCCCCAGAACGATTAACTTGATTATTTTTGAACCTATTTGAATGAATTTCGAGCTCTTGAAGATTTTCAAATTCATGTTTGAATCGTGTTTGATCATGCGGGTGTAATCTTAATATTAAATTTACTTCTTTGTTAGTTTTTAGTCCGCGGATTAGAGAATAAAGGTATCGAATGAATTCATCTTCCTTGAAATGCCAATTTAATAAACCCATTGTTGCATAAACTATATTGATCGATTTTCTTTCCCTATTTCGGCTAATTTGCTTGAGCCTGCAAAAATGAGGATCAAATTGCAATGCCCCAACAATCTCTATTTGATTCTCTTGATAAAAATGCCTTTCAATAGCCCATTTCTTCATTTGCTTATTCCAGACAAAAATATTATCGAATCTTAGGATCAGTGGATTCTTGCTCATATTGTCCCAACTAGAGACTATACAAAGCAATCTTATACCAAGTTTATGTGCTAATAAGCCTAAAATAACTTCGGATTCGATATATCGTGGTGTAGGAAAAATAATTATTTCGGGTTTTGTTGAATTTATTTTCAATTCTATTAGTTTATTTCTTGTTAAAAATTTTTCAAACGAAAATACTATTCTTACCCCAGCATATAATTTTCGTCGCGTAAAGAAATGTCTCAGTTTCAATAAATAATTATTAAACCATCCTAATGGTGCATTTGGCAATAAATCTATTTTTAGATTGTAATCACTATATTTTTTTTTGATGTAGTCAAGAATACCTTCATGACACCATACTTCGATTGATATTTTTTTTATTTTTATCAATTCAGCAATTAAACCGCACTCAAAATAATCTCTTGCCACCGCTCCGGCGGGCAAAATAATCAAAAGTTTCTTTATCTGATAATTCAAGTCAACCTGTTAAATATTTCTATAATTTTTTTTACCTGGTTATTAATATCAAAATGTTCCTCAACAATATTTTTACTATAACGCGTAATTGAATCGATCTTTTCTGCAGAAAGATTATTTATTATCGTATCCGCCAAGCTGACTGATGAAATATGTTCGGTAAAAATTCCCCCACCGTACTGAAGCACTTCCGGAATACCGCCAATCGGGAAAGCAATTACAGGTTTACCTAAATACATATTTTCAATTATTACCAAACCGAAAGCCTCTTCACGTGAACAAATCACATACATATCGGTTAGATTGTAAATATCGTAAGGTTCGTTAATTGCCGGAATAAAAATTATATTTTTTTCTAAATGCTCATCTTTTATTATATTCTCAAGGATATTGCGCAGACCTTTGTCCGCATTCGGGAGCGTGTTGTTTTTACTATCGGCGCCTACCCATAAAAATTTAATATTCGGATTACCGGTTTTCTTTAAAACTTGTATCGCGGCATCAACAAAAATATCTGTGCCTTTTTGCCATCCCAAAGTACCTGCAGCTAATATCACTATGTCATTTTTATCAATTCCGAAATTCTCGCGGCTGAAACGTGGGCTAATTAGTCTTTTTCTAATTTCTTCAGGTTCAATGCTGTTATATACGGTCGTTACTTTTCCCTGATCGATTCCGAAATTAAATAATATTTTTTTTCTTACTTCGTCCGAAATACAAATTATATGTTTACTGAGGAAAAAAAAATCACGGTTTTTCTTTGACACAATTAAACTATTTGATACCCCTTGGGCATGAGTTATAATTTTTATATTATTATTAAGTAAACTTTTATTGTAGCCATAATCAACCGAATTGCTTATGTACGCCGATGCAGGTTTAATCTTTTTTAATAACCTTGACGCTTTAATGTAATTGTTGTAATAACGAATTTTATCCGCAACTTTTTTACCAGTGCCTCCACCGAAATTCAATTTTCTCTTGTTGAGAATTTCAATATCGAGGAATTTACCATACTGTTCCACTAGTGGCCCATTCTCACCACAAACAACCATGGCTTTAACGCCCTGTTTTACAAAATGCCGGGCAATTAAAAACGTCATTTTATTTGCGCCCGCCGAACTTGCTCGGTATGTGAAAAAGACAACCATTTCAAATTAGACCGATATATTTGAGCAAAAACCTTGCGGCCATTTTAATATTGGGTAATGGTGAAAAGAATGAATATTTCCAACCATTCAAAAGACGGTTCAAACTTTCCCGGTATTCTGTTTTATCCATCAGGAATTTGGCTTCGATACGATAAAGAATCGATAGAGTGTTTTTATAAAATTTTAATTTCTCAACAGCTCCCAGATCAAAGAACTTATAATACTTCTCTACAACTTCACGCAATTCTTTATAATGAATATAACTGTGGGCAACGCTTTTACAGTCGGACCAGAACCTTGCAGATGCAAGTATATCGTCGGTTGTAATTCCTTCAAAACCTTTTAACCTGATCCTCAAGAAATACTCGGTGTCCAGGGCAAAGTGTAAATTTTCATCTAGGAGCCCAGCTTTATCGAGAATTGTCCGATTGAAAAATACGGCAGGTTGGTACTGCCTCCACCTGTTAAGAATATTAACTGCGTTAAAAACCGACGGCCCTTTCTCACCTATTACATGACCCACTTCATCAATTTTCCTACACCTTCCTGCAATTAAGCCGATGCCAGGATTTTTCGAATAGAGTTCAGCCACTTTAAATAAAGATCCTAATTCCAATAGGTCGTCCGAACCAAGCCATGAGTATATATCACCGTCCACTCTTTTGAAACCTTTGTTAATTGCATTACACTGACCTGAATCTTTTTCGCTTATCCAATAATCAATTCTGCCGGAATATTTTTTAATTATCTCTACTGAATTATCTGTACTACCTCCGTCGATAACAATGTATTGTAGATTAGGATAATTCTGATCCAGCACCGATTTTATGGTAGCTTCGATGAAACCCGCTTGATTAAACGACGGGGTTACTATCGAGATTCGTGGTAGTTGATTGTACATATTTTTTTCTTTTTGATAAGTTATAAATTATGAGTATATAAATGGCCCATGTACTTACGATATAAATAATGTGTGGACTGTATGTTACACTGTCAGAAAAAAAGCCAAGCACAATCCATTGTGATGTATAAACAGCAATCGAAAACAATACTATCCTGAAAAAGCTGTCATTTACCGAACGCGAAAGTTTATACGCCTTTACAATTATAAAAAAACAAATAAACAGAAATATCATCACGCCGATAATGCCAGATATTACAATCAAGTTGGCATAAGTATTATCGTTTGTTACATAAAAGTCGCTGCCGTATGTGTTACTGTATGAAAATCCGACACCGAATAAAATGGACGTCTTTGCAACGGCAGTTAACATCGATAAAAACAAAATAAACCGCCCAAAATAGTTTCCTTCAAAGTACCTCATCTCTGAATAAGCAGTCTCCAATCTACTGAACAATACATCAACCAGATAAGTATTCGAAAAGAAATAAACAGTTATTCCAAGAAATGTAAATAGCAAAAGTAATATGCCTTTGAAATTCTGTCGAGAAATGCTGTTATATGCTATAACAATTATGATTAAAACCAAGGTAGTTATAATCAGACTCCGGTGCAGGGTTGAGAACACACCTCCAAATAAAATTAATATCGAAGTCACATCCTTCATTAAAAAACCTCGGTAATTTTTATCTAACAGTCGCAAAGTTATCATATAAATACAAAAAGGCATTAATGTAGCACCAGGATGATAAACGCGGTAAACACCAGGCTGGAATTCGAAAGCTGCACTGAAATCAAGCTGAATTTTAAAAATAAACTGAAACAAAGCGACAGCTGCTGAGGCTATGCCGATATATTTCAACCACTGCACATATTTCTTAAGTTTATCTTCGCTGTTTATATAATATATCATCGGTAAAAAAATAAAAAATGTAAACGGACCGTCCTTGATATTTCTTATTAAGTCGCGAATACTCTGCCCTTCGCTGACATTCCGTAAAAACTGGATTAGAATGATTAATAAGATAACATAAAACGGAAAAAGTATTTTATCATCTAGACGTATTCTATTCCTTTTAGAGTAAAAAAAAAGACCTGAAAACAAAATAATAATTAATGTCTGCCCAATCTCGAAAGTTCCGAGGGGAGTATTAATCGCTAGAAAGTCGAGACTTCGGATAAAACCCAATCCACCACTTAGTATCAACACTGTAATAACTAAAAGCAAAAACATTATTTAATTCCGAAAATACTTAGTATTTTATTCAACTTTGAACTACCAAATAACAAATAAAGATCACTTTTATCAAATATTCGGAGTGTAATAGAACTAAAAGCAGCGACAATGATAAAAAATATTCCAAATATAATTATCCCCCCAATTGATGCATTTACTATCAGATGAATGTAAACAATCCATGTAGCCGAAAGGATAATTAAAAACAGAAGCACTCTAGTTTTATAATACTCGCGGTAAAGATATGCAACATGTCTGAAGGTTTTTTTATAAATGATTTGAGTTAGGAAAAACCCAATTATAATCGCGAAAGTATAACCAAAAGAAAATCCAATAAAACCAAATAAAAAAACTCCAAACACTATCCCGAGCAAATTCGCAAAAAGTGAAAAAACCTGTACATAAAGTGTTTTTTGAGGATATCCTAGACTATTTAAGATTACATACGGGGGCGTTGCAATCGCGAGAACAAAATGCCCCAATAAAAATATCTGCGCGGTTGCTGATAAAAGCGAACTATTTATTTTAAGCCACAGAGTCATAAAATCAGGCGTTATGATAATAAAAAAAGTATAAACAATCAGCGAAAGAGGAATTATATATTTTAATGATTTATTGCGGAGTTTTTCGATCATCCCGAAACCGTGTTTCTCGTTCAATTCGGCTGCCGCGGGGAATAATGATGACAGCCCTGAGACTATAAACGATTTAATCTGGTTTACATACCTTAATGCAATTTCGTAGTAACCTACATAAGTTAGCGAAAAAAGATGAGAAATTAGTATTTTGTTTAGCGGTTCAACCCAGAATCTTAGAAGGTTCGATAGCTGCAGATTAACGCTGTATAAAAACAATTCTTTGAATTTTGCCCTGCTGAAAAATTTAACATGTATACGCAGCAAAGGAAATATTCTTTTCGCTGCGAAAAAATTAATAAACAGATTTACAACAGCCATCATTAGTAAATTGACAGCCAGTCCTCGAATTCCGAGCCCAATATACAGAAATAAAAATGTGCCTGCAGCATTTAAAATAGACTCAAGCGTAAGAATGGAATTCGAAATATCCATACGTTGGTAACCGTCAACAATCGATTTAAAAATACCGCTGATGAAATTAAAGATTGACGAGATTGTTGTAATTATTATAAGGAACTCAACAAGAGGCAAATTCTCGGTGATATTAAAAATATTCGACGCAATAAATTGGGCACTAAACAAAAAAACAATTAAAATAACCAATGAAAGTCCAGTGAAAATAAACAGTGCTGTATTAACATATTCATTAATTCCGTCGACTCTTTTAGCAGCTTCTTCCTTTGCCACAAAACGAATCAACGAAGTAGTAAAACCGAAATCTACAAATGTCCTGAAATTCGCCATCATCCCGGTTAACGCCCAGATTCCGTATCCTTTTGCTCCAATTTTTGATAAAGTGTATGGA
>JAGUXE010000320.1 GCA_020061995.1 Ignavibacteriales bacterium
ATATTAGTGTAGATCCATCAATGGATCCAGAAAAATTAGAAAAATTATTGAAATTACTAAAACAATACGGAGCATTGTAAGCACTGGCTAACAAGCGTCTGCTAATGAACTCATACCAATTGAGGAATGAGATTGAAGCCGAGAGAGAAAACTTTTTTTAGAGATTTGAGTAGTTCTTTTTGAGTTTTGATAAACTAAAACGGGAATGGAAATTTATAAATAAATAATTAACATGACGCTTGTGTTTTAACAACTTGTCCCTTTGGGATAACACGTCGTTAGGCCACAAAAAGGAGAAATTGTGATGTTGGGAAATAGAAATGTAATAAAGATTAGCCCTTTTCTTGAAATATTAGTAGACATTACTTTGATTATTGCTAATATAGCTATGGTTTTAGGAATTTATATTGCATTAAACCAATATTACATTAACAAAGATTTTAATGAAGCACAAATTAAATCTTCTGAACTCTATGAAAAAAGAAAAAATTCTACTGAAATATTGAATAAGGTTTTTAACAGTGAATTTATAAATAGCTTTGCGATATTAAAAGGAAGTAATGGCCTTATAGATAATAATGAGAAGAAAAAAGCAAAAAATTTAGTTTTCATAACATATCACGCCATCGCAATTGTATACAACAATAATATTGCTGACAACCAAATAATCAAAAAATCAATTAGAAATGAAATTCTGGAATTCGTTAATTTCACCTTTTTTACGAATATGCCTGATAGCACTGCAAAAAGCGAAATAATTAAAATGGCTAATGATATAAATAATTGAGATTAGGAGCTACAAAATGAAATACTTATTTACTTTTATTTTAATCGTTCTCGGAACATTAAATTCATATTCACAAATTGAACCAATTGTAATTGAAAATCCCCGACCCCCTAAACAAAATGAAATAAAAAAGCTGGCTTATATAATTAACCCTAAAGATGGTAGCTCATTTACGAAAACTTTTAATGTCAGCGGTATTGCCAAGAATATGCCTGACAATTCACATTTTTGGTTGATTGTAAGTCCACGTGAATCAAATGGCTGTTGGCCTCAATATAGAGAAATTAGACCAGATGAAAAAACTGGTGAGTGGAAAGGCAAAGTAACAATCGATGGCGATGATGGTAAATTATTGGATATACTTTTTGTAAATGCAAATGCTGAAGCCAATAAATATTTTAACGATTATATAGCTAATCAGAAAAAGGACAATTTTCCAGAACGTCCAATGCCTGAAGGCATAAAATTATTGACTCAAATTACTGTTACTAAAGCTCCAGATGATGATACAACTATTCATAATGTTAATAAGTATTATGGCTTTTCCAAGTCTGGTGTTTTTTATATTCATAAAACACTAATAGAACAATCTGATGGAGAAATCCCCTGTTTAGTTGCAGGTGTAACTAATTGGAAGAAAGATATAAAAATGCAAAGCGATGGAGATTATTATATATATGAAGCTAAAATTGATAGACCTTATAAAATAAAGTTGGAATATTGTTTTTACATCGGTAACGGCAACCATATACCACAACTTCTTTTGGAAAAATCTTCATTGTTAATAAAAGATGGAGATTATAAAAGTAACAATACAAACGATGGAAATAATTTTTATACAAGTCCACAAGACTATTATCCTGGAAGTCAACAGTAGTAATGTGGTAAAATAAGTGTTACAACCCGATCGCGTTTTAAATGCGGCATCATTTAAGTTTTCGGGTTTATTGAAAAGGTAAGCGTTGCAAGTTACATGGTTCTACTAAATAAATTTGCTAATAATTGTTGGCAGTAGCTTTTTAACCATCAATTTTGTTTTTGGCGGACGGGTGAAAAGTCACGCCGTTAGCTGCTTAAGTAATATGGAGAATATGGTAATCACCAAAGAAAAACAAATAAAAACCGTTTATAACGGATATAAACATATAGTTATACTTGGTGCTGGAGCTTCAATTGCTTCGTGTATAGATATACCGGAGAAAAATTCTCTTTCACTTCCATCTATGGATAATTGCCTGTCCATTCTTGGAATTGAAAATAAATATTCAGAAATAATAGATACAGTGCAATCAAAGAATTTAGAAGTTGTATTCAGTTATTTGTATTATAATCAACCAAATTCAATTTTGCTGAAAGAATTGGAAACTTATTTATTTAATTATTTCGATAAATTAATTCTCCCTGATGTTCCAACTATTTATGATTATTTAATCCTATCTCTTAGGAAAAAAGATTTAATAGCAACATTTAATTGGGACCCTTTTCTCTGGCAAGCTTATGAGAGAAATCTTAGGTTCACAAATAATCTTCCACACCTTGCATTCTTACACGGAAATGTTGCGATTGGGACTTGTGAAAATGATAAAACCTTTGGTCCAAAAGATAAGGTATGTTTGAATTGTCAAAGTATTTTTGAACCAATAAAACTATTATATCCAATTTCTAAAAAAAATTATAATAGTAGTCCATATATAAATGCGCAATGGGATTTACTTTCACAAAGCCTTATTAATCCAGCACGAGTTACAGTCTTTGGTTATTCTGCACCCAAATCTGATGTCGAAGCAATTTCTATAATGAAAAAAGTTTATAGTAAATCAAAAATTAAAGAGTTTACACAGTTTGAAATTATTGATGTAGCTAACGAAGACAAGTTGACTGAATCTTGGGATAATTTTATTTTCAGCCATCACTATGATATTCGTAAATCTTTTTTTGATTCATCAATTGCAATGTTTCCAAGAAGAAGTGGAGAGGTATTTCATGAAAATATTCTTGGCGCAAAATTTTATGAAGAAAATTTTCCACCAAAGTTTCAAAGCTTTCAACAAATGTGGGGATGGTATTCACCCTTTGTAGAATATGAAAATACTCAAGGCAGTAGCTAACGCGCACCTGCAAATAAACTCCTCCCAATTGGGAAATGAGATTAAAGCCAGTCCCTTTCAATCTTGTTATTTATTTGGATGGAAGCGATAGAAATACGTGAATTATAAATCTCTCATTTGCTGATTGAATTAAAAATTGAAGGCAATAACAAGGTTGATTTTTCGTATTTTAATAAAATAAAATTTTGAATTAATTAATGCTAAATCAAAATCCTGAGCAAATAGCAAGAGACAATATTGACTCCGCTTTAGAGCTGAGCGGATGGAATATACAAAGCCTAAAGAAGGTGAATCTAAACGCAGGTATTGGCGTTGCTGTTAAGGAATATTCAACCGATGTTGGTCCCGCTGATTATGTTTTATTCGTAGAAGGAAAACCTTGCGGAGTAATCGAAGCAAAACGTGAAGAAGAAGGGCATCGATTGGTTGTTCACGAGACTCAAACTGAAGGCTACGCAAAAGCAAAACTGAAACATCTGAATAATGAACCCCTACCTTATGTTTATATAAGTACAGGTGAAATAACAAATTTTACTGACTTTACAGACCCTAAACCACGAACAAGAGATATTTTTAGTTTTCATAGGCCTGAAACGTTAAGTGGGTGGATGAAAAAAGATAAATCGTTAAGAAAAAGATTACACGATTTACCTGCCTTACAGACAGACGGGTTAAGAGAATGTCAAATCCATGCAATAAATAATTTAGAGACTTCATTTAGAGAAAACCGTTCACGAGCTTTGATACAAATGGCGACGGGCTCCGGAAAAACTTTTACTGCAATAACCGTTATTTATCGATTGCTGAAATACGCAAAAGCAAAACGGATTTTATTTCTAGTTGACACTAAAAATTTAGGCGAACAAGCCGAGCAAGAATTTATGGCATTCGTGCCGAATGACGATAACCGTAAATTTACGGAACTCTACAGCGTACAGCGTTTAAAATCAAGTTACATAGCAACAGACAGTCAGGTTTGCATCAGCACAATACAGCGTTTGTATTCTATTCTAAAAGGAAGAGAGTTAGACGAAAAAGAAGAAGAGGAAAACCCGAACGAACGAAGCTTCCAGCCTAAAGAAATTCCACCGGTTGAATATGATCCTAAAATGCCGATTGAGTTTTTTGATTTCATAGTAATTGATGAATGCCATAGAAGTATTTACAATCTTTGGAAACAAGTTCTTGAATATTATGATGCGTTTGAAATCGGTTTAACGGCAACACCTGATAACCGAACCATCGGTTATTTTAATCAAAATTTAGTGAGTGAATATTCTCATGAAATGGCTGTTGCCGATGGAGTGAATGTTGGGTACGATGTTTTTATTATTGATACCAAAATAACAAAACAAGGCGCTACACTGTGGAAGGGTGAATATATTGAGCATCGAGAGAGATTGAGCAGGAAGAAGCGTTTAGAACTTCAGGATGAAGATGAAAATTATACAGCCAAACAATTAGATATAGATGTCGTAAATCCAAATCAGATAAGAAAAGTTATCAAAACATTCAGAGATCACTTGCCGAACATTTTCGAAAATCGGACTGATGCAAACGGAAATTTTGAGGTTCCCAAAACTTTGATATTCGCAAAAACAGACAGTCATGCAGATGATATTATTAAAATTGTACGGGAAGAATTTAATGAAGAAAATCATTTTTGCAAAAAGATAACATACAATTCTGCAAAAGACAGAAAGGATTCAAGCGACAACATAATTGAAAAGGGAGAAGACCCGAAAAGCACATTATCGGATTTCAGAAATATGTATCACCCGCGAATTGCGGTAACTGTTGATATGATAGCTACCGGCACAGATGTAAAGCCTCTGGAGTGCCTCCTTTTTATGAGAGATGTAAAAAGTAAAAACTATTTTGAGCAGATGAAAGGGCGTGGAACAAGAACCATAGATTTAGATAACTTGAAAAAAGTAACGCCAACCGCCAAATATACTAAAGACCATTTTGTAATTGTGGATGCAATAGGTGTTACGAAAAGTTTAAAAACCGACAGCCGACCGTTGGAGAAAAAACCGGGCGTTCCTTTGAAAGATTTACTTCAAGCCATTGCGGTAGGAGCAAGGGACGAAGAATTATTTACTTCACTCGCAAACAGACTAACCCGATTAGATAAACAGATTACTGATAAAGAACAGAAGAAATTTATTGAAAAGACAAACGGTAAAAGTGTCTCGCAAGTTGTGAAAGATTTATTGAACGCTTTTAACCCCGATGTGCTTGAGGAAATAGAAACGAGAATTAATAATGAAAACAAAGGCGCCGCGCCTATCGTTATTGAAGCCGCCATAAAAGAAGAAACTGAAAAATTACAAAACAACGCGGCAAAAGTCTTCACAGGAGAACTGAACGAATACATTGAAAATGTCCGCAAAGCGCACGAACAACGAATTGACATAACCAACCCCGATGAAATTATTTATGTCGGCTGGAGCGAAGAAAATAATATAAAAGCTCAAGAGTTGATAAACGATTTTGCTGAATGGATGAAACAACACAGAGACGAATTAACAGCCTTGCAGATTTTCTACAACCAGCCTTTTCGGAGGCGCGAACTTACTTACACGATGATAACCGAAGTATTGGAAAAACTACGAAATGATAAACCGGAACTCGCGCCGATGAATGTGTGGCGGGCTTACGAAGCATTACAAAAATGTAACGGTTCACCACGGAACGAACTTACCGCAATTATTTCTCTCATTCGAAAAGTAAGCGGGTTGGATACAACACTTACAACTTATGACAAAACCGTTGACAAAAATTTTCAAGAATGGGTGTTTAAAAAGCAAGCCGGAGCTACGAAGTTTAACGAAGAACAAATGCAATGGCTGCGGATGATAAAAGATTATGTGATTAGCAGCTTCCACATCGACAAAGAAGATTTTGATTTGAATCCTTTTAACGCACAAGGCGGATTAGGTAAAATGTGGCAGTTGTTTGGGGAACAGACAGAAGAAATTATTGATGAGTTGAATGAGGCGTTGGCAGCATAATCGTCTGAACTGTGATTCTTATGATTTATTTGATTGCCATGATTTTTGATTATATGATTGATGAATTAAGACTCTGTAAATGAAAGAAAAGATTTTAATGCAAACAGTTAATAAAAATCAAATAAATTATTGTAAATGATTAACGAACAGTATAAATATTCGACGCTAACTTCTAAGATTATTGGATGCGCAATGACGGTGCATAAAACTCTTGGAAATGGGTTTCAAGAAGTAATTTATCAACGCGCTTTAGCTATTGAGATGAATATAGCCGGAATTGATTTTAAACGAGAATTTGAAATGCCGATCTTTTATAGAGGAGAACACATTGGAACGAGACGAGTTGATTTTCTGGTGGAAGGGGTTATCTCGGTGGAATTAAAAGCGCTAACAAAATTGGAGGATGTACATTTTGCGCAAGCGATAAATTATTTAGAAGCTTACAATCTTGAAATTGGGTTACTAATCAATTTTGGTGAAGCGAGTTTAAATTTCAAACGGCTCACAAATAAAAAATTTAATTCACAGCAATCACAAAAATCAAACAAATCATAGTTCAGACAATGTGGGAATAGTTTGGCGAAAAGACTGATGAAATAATTAGAGTATTGAATGAAGCTTAAGCTGCATAAACAATGAGCGAAATAAATAAAAATATTGTGAATGAACCTCACGAGGATTGGGGAGGCAAATGGACGGAGAAAAAGTTAGATGCGTTTGCAAAATATGTCTCTGCTTATTTGACCATTATGAAACGAAATCCTTACTGGAAGACTATATACTTTGATGGTTTTGCAGGGAGTGGTGACAGAAAAGGGAAAAAGAACTCTGCTTTGTATGAGCAATTAAAGTTGACAGAACAAGACGAGAAATTATATAAAGGAGCTGCCGAGCGGGTTTTAACATTACCAAATGATCTTTCATTCGATTATCATTATTTCATTGATGCCAAAGAGGAATCACTAAAAAAATTAGAAGCCAAGCTTGCAGTACTTCAGAAAACTAAAAAACTGCCGTTTATCTATTGCTCGGGAGATAGTAATCAATGGCTGTTAAAATTGGCGAAACTTATGACCGAACATAAAAATAGTTTTGCCGCACTTGTTTTACTTGATCCATTTGGGATGCAAATAAATTGGGAATCAATTGAAGCACTAAAAAACACTAGAACGGATATTTGGATACTTATTCCTACCGGAGTTATTGTAAACAGATTGCTGGATAAGAATTGTAATCTTGAATATTCGCAAAAACTTCAATCTTTTTTTGGGATGAGTGAAGAAAAAATAATAGAATCCTTTTATCATACGGAAACAAAGCTTACTTTATTTGGCGAAGAAGAGACAATTAGTAAAGTAACCGAGCCAATTGAAAAAATAGCAAAATTGTATGTAACACGCTTAAAGATGATCTGGAAATATGTAACTGAGGAACCTCTCCGTTTAGAAAATTCAAAAAGAGTTCCGATTTTTCATTTCGTTTTCGCGTCAAATAATATTCACGCAACAAAAATTGCAAAACAAATAATTAAAAGCGTCTGATTATGGCACACACTAAAATAGAATGGACAGAAAGCACCTGGAATCCTATTACAGGCTGCACAAAAATTTCTACCGGTTGTAAGTTTTGTTATGCCGAAGTAATGGCAAGACGATTGAAAGCTATGGGACAGCCAAAATATAAAAACGGTTTTGAACTTACACTACATCCCGATGTATTAAATGAACCATATACTTGGAAAAAAGGGAAAATAATTTTTGTAAATTCTATGAGCGATCTGTTTCATAAAGATGTTCCAATTGAGTATATACAACAGATATTCAGAGTAATAAAAGAAAATCCTCAACATGTATTTCAGATATTAACTAAACGGGCTGATGTATTGAAATATTACGATAGCGAAGGCTGGTTAGACTGGTCCCATAATTTATGGATGGGAGTTACCGTGGAAAACAATAACGTAACCAACCGGATTGAGCATTTAAGAAAGACTGGGGCAAGAGTTAAGTTTTTATCATGTGAACCTCTTTTAACTGCTCTACCGGAAATGAATTTGAAAGGGATTGACTGGGTAATTGTAGGGGGTGAAAGCGGACGCACTCCCAGACCAATAAAAGAAGAATGGGTAATAGATATTAAAGAACAATGCCACACCGCGGATGTTGCCTTTTACTTTAAACAATGGGGTGGCACTAACAAAAAGAAAAACGGAAGATTGTTAGACGGCAGTAGATACGATAAAATGCCTCAACTTTTATCTATCTAAATGAAGTATCAAAGCAGATTGAGTGAGGAAGATAAATTACCCAAACATTGGCAAGTAAAGAAGTTGGGAGAAGTATGCGGCATTGTCTATGGGAAAGGATTACCAGTAAAGGAACTCAAAGCCAGCGGGTATCCCGTATATGGAGCTAATGGTATAATTGGTTTTAATGATAAATACTTATTTGAAGAACCACAAGTTTTAATTTCTTGTCGAGGTGCTGCAAGTGGGAAAATTAATCTGTCACCCGCTAAGTGTTATGTGACAAATAATTCTTTGGTCTTAGATATTAAAGAGAAAAATAGACTGGATAAAAAGTACTTATACTACGCTTTGAGCATTGCTAAGAAAACTAAACTTGTTACTGGCACAGCACAACCACAGGTAACAATTAATAATGCTGTTGAAT
>JAGUXE010000073.1 GCA_020061995.1 Ignavibacteriales bacterium
GGCTGTATCGAATGCCTGGCGCATAATTGCGTAAAGGGCTTTATTTGTCTTAAGGCAATAACTGTAGATGATGTTGTAAACGCCGCGGATTCGATTTTGAAAAACTAATGCGAAAATGGGGTCAGAATTATTTTTATGAAATTCAAGGTTAGGGATGTGTTGACATTGGATTGGAAAAAACGGGATAGTTTCATTACTTTTTAAATCTTATAAAGTATAATTTTTATAGATAACTATTATTAATTAAGATAAAAACGTATAGGAAAATATGCCAAGAAAAGATGATATCCTAATTGGCCAGATGCTTATTGATGAAGGAGTAATTACACCCGAGCAATTAGAAGCCGGACTTAACGAGCAAGAAAAGACAGGTGAATTTATCTGTACCGCTTTAGTAAAGCTAGGCTTTGCCTCTGAAGAAAAAGTCTTTAATATACTCTCCAAGCAATTAAACATTACCTACGTAAAATTAAAAGATATGGATATAGGGCCTTTGATTATCCAGAAAGTTCCCGCAAAATTCGCCAGTCACTATAAAATCATACCTTTAGAATTTAAAGATAATATATTAACCATTGTCATGACCGACCCTTTGGATGTGCGTATTTTAGATGATATAAAATTGCTATTGGGTCTGGAAGTAAAAGGGGTATTGGCGAATGAATTAGAAATTCAGGAAGCTATACGTAAATATTATGGTGTGGGTGCTGAAACATTAGAAAGCATAATTGCACAAAAACTTTCCGCGCAAGAATTAAAAATGGAAACAGAAAAAGCCGAAGATTTAGAGGTTTTAGCAGAGGATGCATCCATTATAAAATTTGTGAATCAGATATTATCTGAAGCGGTTAAAGAAAGGGCAACCGATATTCATCTTGAGCCATTTCAGAATGAGTTGCGCACAAGATTTCGAATTGATGGTGTGCTTTATGCTATAAATATACCTGAAACCATAAAATATTTTCATCTGGCAATTGTATCACGCATTAAGATTATTGCACATCTAAATATTGCTGAGCATCGTCTGCCCCAGGATGGCAGAATAAAAATAAAGGTTGACGAAGAAGAGCTGGATTTGCGTGTTTCAATTTTACCCACAGCATTTGGCGAAGCAGTGCATATAAGAATATTAAGCCCGAAATTCTTTCTGGAATTAGAAAAATTAGGGTTTTTACCCGAGGACTTAAAGATTATTGAAAATGTAATCACCAAACCTCATGGTATTATCTTTGTTACCGGTCCAACTGGCTCAGGAAAATCTACAACTTTATATGCTTGTCTTTCCCGTATAAATTCTAATGCAGTAAAGATTATTACTATTGAAGACCCCATTGAATATCAGTTAAGAGGCGTAAACCAACTACAGGTCGCCCCACAAATTGGATTTAATTTTGCTACTGCTTTAAGGCATATGTTAAGGCATGACCCAGATGTAATGATGGTAGGAGAAGTCAGAGACTATGAAACCGCGGAAATCGCTATCAGGGCAGCATTAACTGGTCACCTGGTCTTTTCTACATTACATACCAATGATGCTAGTGGCGCAGTAACCCGACTCCTGGATATGGGCATTGAGCCGTTTTTGCTATCTTCTTCTTCAGAATGTCTTATTGCGCAAAGGCTTGTACGTCTTATTTGCCCTAAATGTAAAACGCAGATAAAACCTAGAAAAGAAGTTATAGACCAAATAAAAAACGAGATAAAACTCGATACCCAAGAAATATTACTTTTTGAAGGCAAGGGTTGTGAACATTGCCGGTTTACCGGATATCGTGGACGCACGGGAATTTATGAAATTTTAACTATAACTCAAGCCATCAGAGAGCTAATCTTGGAGCGGGCATCTAGCCAGAGAATAAAACAGAATGCCATTTCGCAAGGTATGCGTATATTGCGTCAGGATGGCTTACAGAAAGTTCTCAGAGGTCTTACTACTTTTACTGAGGTCGTACGTGTAACCCAACAGGAAGAACTACCTGAAGAATAATGTCAACCTATACCTATATAGCAAAATCCACTCCCCAACAAAGCATTAAAGGCAATATAGAAGCAGATTCAGAACAGGAGGCCATAAATAAACTTACCAAAATGGGATTATTCCCCATCTCTGTATTAATTCAAAACCTGACCTTAGAAAAAACCAGAGGCTTATCTCTAAAAAAAATTGGCAATCGAGATGTAGTTATATTCACCCGACAACTTTCTACTTTAATTGTATCGGGTGTTAATATTTTAAATGGCCTTAATATCGTAGCCAATCAGGCCCCTAACAAATATTTTAAAGCCATACTAAATGATGTCATCAATAAAATAAAGGATGGGCAATCTCTATCCAGAAGCTTAAGTAGTTATCCTGATATATTTTCTAATTTATATACTTCAACCATTCATTCAGGCGAAGTAGGTGGTCACATAGAAGTAAGTCTGAATCGCCTGGCAGATTTTTTGGAAAAGACTGAGGAGTTTAAAAACTCTATCCGCGCAAGTCTGGCTTATCCACTTTTTGTGCTTATAGTAGGCGCGGCAACCATTGTAATTCTACTGGGTTTTGTTATTCCGAGGCTGGTAACCATGTTTGAGGATATGGGCCAAATTTTACCCTTGCCCACAAGGATATTAATTGGTCTCTCTGGATTTTTGCATACTTTTGGGTGGCTTATTTTAGGTATAATTATCTTATCTATATTTTTATTGCGCAGATTCTTCCGAACTTGGCGAGGCAAAATCTTATGGGATAATTTCAAATTGAAACGCATAATTTTAGGTAAGATTCTTCTAAGAAGCGAGATTAGTCGCCTGATGCGCACATTGTCCTTATTGCTTTCTAGTGGCATTACTATTATTTATTCTTTGGATATATCAATATCAGTAATTGAAAATCAGATTTTAAAACTGGAGATGCAGAAATTCAAAGACAAGATTAATGACGGCTTAAGTTTCAGCCAATGCCTTAAAGACTCAAAATTATTCCCTCCTTTTGTAACCAACATCATTACCGTGGGAGAAGAAACCGGAACTTTAGAAAAATCCCTTCTGCGTATAGCAGATGATTACGAAAGACAGGTAGACCGTTCTTTAAAAAACCTGGTACGCTTATTAGAACCAGTGATAATTTTGGTAATGGGTTTGATTGTAGGTTTTATTGTTTTGTCAATGTTACTACCCATATTTCAGATTAATCTGATTGTTAGATGAAATAGTTAGCCAGTTGGCCGGTTATCCAGTTGGTCAGTTAAAAGAGGAGAAAAATGCAGATAAAAAGATTTGAAAGTCTCTATGGCAAATCTAAAATGATTGGAAAATTAGCAAATGGTTTTATTAATTACTTAAAAAACCGGCAAACCGGCAAACCGGCAAACCGGCAAACAAAAAAAGGGTTTACGCTTATCGAATTAATGCTAGTGGTAATCATCATCGGCGTTCTGGCAGCAATGGTTATGCCACGCTTAGTCGGCCGTTCAGAACAGGCAAGAATTGCAGCTGCTAAAGCTGATATCAACGCCAATATTGCCCTTGCCTTGGACATGTATGAGATGGATAATGGGCATTACCCAGATAGCCTCCAAGATTTAATGAAAAAGAGTGAGGGTGGAGGGGGACCGTATTTGAAGAAAGAACCCAAGGACCCTTGGGGAAGGCATTATAAATATGAGAAAGGTACAGGCGATAAAGACTACAAACTCTGTTCTGACGGACCTGATACAGGTAAAACTGAAGACGATATCTGTAATTAAAAATAAAAAAAGCGCACTCACCTTCGTTGAACTGTTTTTAGTCATAATCATCATTGGTATTTTAGTAGGTATCTCTATACCCAATTTCAGAAAGACCTTTAATAACCTCCAATTAAATAGTTTCTCCCGAGAATTGCAGTCCTTTATGAATTATCTCATCCAGCGTTCCATAGTGGAAGGAAAAATCGTCTATTTGAATATAGGAAATAAAGAATACTCTGCGCAAATACAAGATGCACCAACCCCATTTAAAACCTCTCCCCTTCCTAAGGAGGTTAAAATAGAAGTTACCAAACAAGCAGAAAGAGACAATCCGCAGATTCTTTTTTATCCTGATGGTGGAGTTGATAAAGTAACTATAAAACTAACCAATCCTGATAACCGAGAGGTCAGCTTAACCACAGAGGGTGTATTTGGAAAGGTTAAGATTAAAGCCCAAGATTAAAGCCTTTTCTTTATTAGAGGTAATCATTACTATGGCTATACTATCCACAGGGATTGTAGTTATTCTACAGGCACTATCCTTTTCTGCCAGAGTAACAGGACTGGCCTGTGATGTTACTAATGCCATATTTTTAGCCGAAGACAAATTACAGAAACTGGAATTAAAATTGGAAAATGTAACCGATGTGCCCAGAGAAGGGGTTGAGAAAAACAAATTCAAATGGAGTTATACCCTTGAGGTGGTTCCAGATGAAAATCTATTAAATAAATTAGACTTTAGTATAACCTGGCAGCGGTTAAAGAGCGAAGAAAGAATAGATTTAACTACATATCTAGTTAACCCGAAGTAATGAGGATACGCAGGGCATTGACTCTTATAGAGCTACTTATCGCCTCAGCAATAATTGTAGTAGTGATGGTAACTATTTATTCAGCTTTTCATTCAGGAATTTTTGGTTATCGCAATATCGAAGAAACCCTGGATATCTATCAAACTGCCAGGTCAATCTTAGGGCGTATAAATTTAGACTTAAGGAATTCCTTTGCTTATTCTGAAGATGAAACAAAATTTGTAGGAGAAAAAAATAAGATTAGTTTTTTAACTTTGGTTGATACATATAGACAGGATAAGATTGTGCAAGATTATGCCTTTGTTTCTTGTAAATTAGAAGATGATAATAAGCTCCTGCGCTTGTGCCGAAAAAATCAGGAAGCTTTAAAAGAAAATTCTGAAATCCAACCCGAAGAGATGGCGGATAATGTAGAAAAATTAAATTTTACTTATTTTTATTTTGATATCGCTGATAGTAAATTAAAAGAAAAGGATTCTTGGGATGATCCCAAAAATTTACCCGTAGCAGTAAAAGTGAGTTTAACCATAAAGGCTAAGATAGAACAAAGATTTGAGCGGACCATCTACCTACCTTTAGCCAAAGTAAAATGATAGGCAAAAAATCTCAGGTAGTAATTATCAGTCTCTGGATTTTGGTAATTCTTACTATTCTAGCCATTAGTGTTGCTCATCGAGTAGCTATGGCATTACGGCTTAGTCGGTATCAGAGAGACAAAATAAGGGCATTGTATTTGGCAAAAGCTGGGATAAATCGAGCAATTGCAGAATTAGAAAAGGATAAAGATAATAATAATTACGATGCACTTAATGAAAAATGGGCAGATAATAAAGATACCTTTGAAAAAATTTTACTTAACAATAATCCAGATGAATTTGCTACAGTAAGTTATACGGTTGAAGAGAACGGAAAAGAAGAAACCCAGTTTGGCATGATTGATGAAGAAAGAAAAATAAATATTAATGAGGCAGATTCAGGATTACTCCTGACTCTATTAAGTAAAATCGGGGTTAGCAATTCTTCTGAAATTGCTAATAATATTTGTGCCTGGAGGGGAGGAAAGGATTTTACTAATATAGCGGAGTTAATTCTAGTAAAGGGCTTAAGGGATATTGACCTTGGGATATATGAAAAACTTAAAAATCTAATTACTGTTTGGGGAAGTGGAAAGGTAAATATTAATACTGCAGACCGTTATGTCTTAGAGATTTTGATGGAGTACTGTAGAAAACAATTACAAAATCAAAATATCAGTGAGAATAACCCTGGAGATTTAGCTGAAAGGGTTATTCAGTTACGTCCATTTGATAGCATTGGTGACTTACAGACAAAATTAACAAATCAGGGAAGTTTAGATTCAAGTCAGATTAATATTCTTAATGAACTATATAAAGTGATAGATTTTAAATCTGCTTGCTTTTATATTAGGTCTAACGGTAAAATTGGAAATAGTAATCTGGGTTCTAAGATTTATTGTATATTTGACCGAGATAAAAAAAACATAACTTACTGGCATGAAAGCTAAAAAAACAATATTTATCCTTCAGCTTACTGAGCATATCCTAAAAGTAACAAAATGCCTACTGGGTTATCCTGCCAAAAGGGAATTTGTAGGTTTAGAATCTGAATTAATTCCACTGAATTGCGATGATAAAAAGATAACCGAAATAATAGAGCAGGTCTTAAGGAGATTAGGGTACAATAATCACCCTGTGATTATATCTTTACCGCGAAATCAAGCCATCCTAAGATACTTAAAAATTCCCTCTCAATCACCCCGAGAAATTGAAGGTATCATTCCTTTACAGGCTTCTCAATACCTGCCATATCCAGCCAATGAATTAATTACGGGTTACCAAAGTATCTCAGTGGATAAAGAAGGCTATTCTTATATAAATCTGGTTATCGTGCGTAGAGACGTAGTTGAACGCTATCTTAAGGTCTTTGGCAAGCTAAATATTAAAAATGTTATTATAGCTTTAAGTTCTTATGGCCTTTGCAATCTTTATACTTTTATTAAATCTAAGGATATAAAAGTAATAATGATTATTGATATTGACTCTCAACAAGTAGAAATAGTGATTGCTTCCCAGAAAAAACTACTTTTTAGTCGTTACTTTAAAATCAACCGAAACCAAGCCAACTGGCAAGGTTTATTTATCGATGAGATAAATAAGACCCGAGATGCATATTTAAAGGAAACCTCCAAAGAAGCACCGTCAAAAATTATCCTGGTGGGTGTAGGTAAATTTTTGCCAGGATATGCAGAAATTCTTAAAGGCCAAAGCGCTTTACCTATTGAGATTTTATCCTACGAGCAAAATAAGTGTTTCTCTAAAAATGTATTAGAGGGGCTTTTAAATTCTGACCATTCATTTGCCAGCCTATTTGGCTTAGGCCTAGAAGATATCCTTAAGTCTCTAAATCTTTTACCCGAAGAAATAAAGAGGGGAATTGAAAAAATTTCTAAGTATAAGGAATACCTACGCCTTTTGTTATTTATAACTGGTATAATTTTTATATTAAGCTTAGGTATTATTAAGGATTTAGATAACAAGGCACAGTACCTTAAGCGCCTTAAGGTAGAACTGGATAAAATTATAAATGAAGCTAAACCTCTTGAAGAGATAGAGAAAAGATTCCAATTATTAGAGAATCGCTACCAGAAAAAACCTACAAGTTTAGATGTGCTTTATGAATTCCATCAAATTCTACCAGCTCAAGTTTCTTTGGTTAACCTTAGCTATGAAGAAGACAATCAGGTAGTCTTACGTGGACAAACTACGCAACTAAATGCTGTATTTGACTTTGTTTCACAATTGGAAAAGTCAAATGTATTTAAAAACTTTAATATAAAAGTAAGATATGCCACTTCGAAAAAGACAGAGGTAGGCGAGATGGTTGATTTTGAAATCGTTTGTCTAAAGAAATAGCCAAAATGCAAAGGATACTTACTAAGAGAGAAAAGATAATTTTATATATTACTATTGGGGTGATTATCTTTAGCATTATTTTTAATTTCTTAATTTTGCCGGTATTAACTAAAATAGGGCTTTTAAATAAAGAGATTAATCTTACCCAGACAAGATTAAAGAAGTATACGCAACTCTTAAGCCAAAAAGATTATATTCAAAGTAAATATAATAAATTTATCTCAAGAGTAGGCGTATCTGGGAGGCGCCAAGATACCCTGGTGGACGCGTTATCAGAACTAGAAAACCTGGCTAAAGAGGCAAATATCCGTATCATTGATATAAGACCACAAACACCAGGCAATATAAATTTATACAAAGAAATCATTATTGATTTAAGAACAGAAGGGACAATGGAAGGATATCTTAAATTTATTTATAATATTGAAAATTCTCTCTTATTGTTAAGGATTAAGAGATTTCAACTAAATGCTAAGCCTGCTACAGAAGCCTTAGAAGGCAGTTTTTCTATCTCACAAATTTCTGTTGAGTAAATAAAAAGCTTGACAATCTTAATTATTCTTTATATTTTCAGGAGTTTGTTAGTTTTTCAGCTTTCCTTTGAATCGTTCCGACTTGATATTGTATAGAGAAGCGGCAAGTTCTTTGTTTTTTGATAACAGGAAGCTGGAATCAA
>JAGUXE010000015.1 GCA_020061995.1 Ignavibacteriales bacterium
CAAATATTATTTCTTATAAAATTTCTTTTGGTTAAAATCTGCTGTAAACTTAATTTGTGTAGTATGAGGAAGGAATACCCAGTTTAAGGTATATTTTGCAGTAAATGGAAATACCCCATTTAAGGGAGTTCTAAAAATGTTGTGAGTTTAGTTAAGGCAGTTGCCGTATGAGTGTTTTGATAACTTATTGATATCAAAAACCGTTGAGGTTTCTGTAAACCTCAACGGTTTCTAGGACTTATTTTAGAAATACCATCTTCTTCATCATCTGCTTATCAGAAAATTGCAGTCGTGCTAAATATATTCCTGATGCTAATGTTGATGCATCAAATCTTACCTGGTAATATTTACCCACTTTTCCAAATTCATTAAATAATGTGGCAACTTCTTCGCCAATTGAATTGTAGACTTTTAATGTTGCCTGCCCGTTTTCAGGGAGTGTAAACTCAATCATTGTTTCCGGATTAAACGGATTCGGGTAATTCTGAGCCAGATTAAATTCTACTGGTGTAGTTTTTATATCAACTTCTATTTCTTCTGAATATTCAAAATTGCCGTCAAAATCTATTTGTTTCAGACGGTAGGAATATTTTCCGTCTTTTACTGATTCATCTATAAAAGAATATTCTTTTGGTGAATTTGAGTTTCCGTTACCTTTGATAAAACTGATAGTTGCCCATATCTCGGACAAGTCGCGACTTGTCCCTACAATTTTTCTTTCTATTTCAAATCCGAAATTATTTACCTCAGTTGCGGTAACCCAATTTAGATTAACAGCATTCTCACTTGAAGAAGCTGTAAAAGAAGTTAGTTCGACGGGGAGTGCTCCATCACTGCCGACCCCAAACTCAGAAAAAGTAGTAAAGTTTGAAGCTGTTGCTGTATATGGATCAGCCCCAACAAGCGAGGCGCTTGTAGTAACCCATTCAGAACCTGTATAACGGCTAATATGCAATCCGGTGTTTCGATCAAAAAGGTTTGCTTCTTCATTTACATTCCATTGAAGTGTAATAGTAACATCAGAACCACCGCCGACTGATTCAGTAATATCCCAAGCTCTATTAACAACTTGTGCAGGAATATTTGGGGCGTTAGCAAAAGCGGTTTTAACTCTAACCGAAAAGTTGTCGCTTGTACCGGCATTATTTAAAGTAACCGGATTGTAGCTTGATGTTGTCCCTACCGGAAAGATAGTATTTGATGCGCCAACAGAATTTCTGGTAAGAACTCCTGTTGAATTTGTAATTATATATTTAGAATTGCTATTACCAGTAATTGTCGCTGCCGAATTTAATATAAGGTTATTTGCTCCTAATGAAAGTGCTCCTAAAGCAAAATTAAGATCTTCTGTAATATTCAGTTCAGCAGACAAACTTATAATGCCCCCGGTATTAATTTTTAGGTTACTCAATGTAGGCACTGAAACTGATTTACCGTGAACTAACATTTCCAAATCCCCAGCTCCGGTCATAGTTCCGCTTCCAGAAACATTCCCACCGCATCTAATATCAAATCCGCCATTATCTAATGTACCGGAAATTGTAATGTCACCATGTGTATGAGTTTGAATTTGCGCTGTAGCAGTCTTTGTTCCCGCACCTGAAATTATTAAATCTCTATAATTACCAAATGGAGTTAAAGATTGGGCTGAGGCTGAATTGTATTCAATTGTATTGTTAGTCCCCAATGTAATTGCGGGTGAATTTGTACTTACGATTGTAGTATTTGCTGCACCGTTAAACCCATTTGCATTGCCTGTAATTAAATATCCATTGAGAGTTGCTGTTGAAGTCGTCCCGAATGTAAATGTAAATGTACTTGCATCAAAAGTTGCATTCTCATTTACAATTAATGAGCTTGAAGTTCCAAATGTGACATTTGCATCAGCAGTTACTGTTCCGCCTGTATTACTCATTGTGTAAGTAGTGGGTGTGGTAAGAGTCAATCCGCTTAATCCTGTGCTTTGAGCTACCGTTCCGTTCCATTCAATTTTGTGTCCGCTTGAAAAAGTTTTTGTTCCCGGAACTGTGACAGTTCCATTCACCCCGTTGGAATGTCCGGTTTTCAATGTTCCTGTGCCTGAAAGTGTGAATGCTCCAGTACCTGCACCGGATATTGTATTAGTTCCACATGACAGAACACCGTCTATAGTGCCCGTTGAACCTGTTTTAATTTGAATATTTGATTCTAAAGTTATTGAAGCAGCCGAATTTATATTGAATACGTTATATTGAATCGTTCCATTTCCGCTGATTGTCTTTCCCGATCCAAAAAAATAACAATTGAATGTACCGCTTACGGATCCGTTTTGAATAAAGTTTCCATAAAAATGCCTCTGTCCGCTGGAACTGCTGTTAAGTGTAACATTCGCTCCAATAGTAAAATCACCGTTAACAATTGAAGTATTAACTCCAGTAATACTATTAGTAGAATAAGTACCTGAAGTACTTTCAAAAATTAAATTGAAGAAGCTGAAACTAGAGAGATGAACATTTGTAGATAATGAAGAACTGCCTCTAAAAATACATGTTGAACCTGTTCCTAATACCATATTACCGCCGTTAATACCTCTAATATTCGCAAAAGAACTTGCAGTTGCAGTATTATGAACATAAGTTCCATTCATTGTAATTATATTGGTTATTGTATTTCCCGTTGTGCTTTGGTTTATTACCGTTACTCCTGCTGCAATTGTGCAATTTGCAGTATTATCTAAAGTAGCAGCCGATAAAATTGTAATCACTGCACCTGAAGTTGCGGTTGAAGGAGCATTAGTTGCCGCAACCCATGCACCTCCGTCTCGAAACAGCCAATTTGCTGCACTATGAAGTGTAACCGTAACAGCACCATTAGATTGATAGTCGCCGTCATTTTGCGCAAATGCTTGTACTGTTATAAACAGTGCAGCTAAAAAAAAGTAAATGTATTTCATTTTATACCTCGATTAAATTGAAAAATTCGTACTACTTACAAGAGTGTTCAAATATTATTTATTATTAAATTTCTTTGGGTTAAAATTTGATGTAAACTTAATTTGCGTAATATGAGGAAGGAATACCCAGTTTAAGGTATATTTTACAGGAAATGGAAATAAACTACTTATGGGAGTTATAAAAAAAAATGTTGTGAGTTTGGTTATTGCAGTTGCCCCACTAAGTAGTTATATTTTTATCAAAACTGAATAAAAGTCGCTAAAGATTTAAAAGTACCCTGTTCTTGGTATTTTCACTCTCAAAGAATTATCTTATTTATACTTTTAACTAATTATTGAAAAAGCAACAAACGGGTTACAATCGAATTTTTAATCCGCTGATATAAAGAGGTCATTATGACGGAAGTTTGGATAATAGAAGATAACACTTCTTATTCGCACATTATCCGCAGTGCTATCAATCACAGCGACTGGTGCAGATGTGAAAAAGAGTTTACAAATGTAGCTGACGCTTTGGAACCTTTGTCTAAAGGAATTTCACCCGATATTATTTTAACCGATATAAATCTCCCCGGGATGAATGGAATTGAAGGAATAAAGGAGATAAAACTTAGGAATAAGGAAGTCGAAATAATAGTGCTTACGGTGTTCGATGATAACGTAAAAATATTCGAGGCAATTTGCAACGGAGCGAACGGTTATCTAATTAAAAACTCTTCCCCCGATGAAATTCTAGAAGCTATCAAAACAGTTGTTGACGGCGGTTCTTCTATAAATGCAGATCTTGCCCGCAAAGTTTTCGGTATGTTTACCGCTTTAAAGAAAACAGAAAATTCTTACGGTCTTACAAAAAGGGAAAATGAAATTCTGAATTATCTTGTTGAGGGGAAGATTGTAAATGAAATTGCCAAAATTACATTTACCAGCCCGCAAACAGTACAGACACATGTTAAAAATATTTATACTAAACTGCAGGTAAATACAAGAAGCGGACTGGTTTCAAAAGCTCTAAAGGAAGGTCTTGTACAGCGAGGGAGCTTCTCAATAAAATAGATTAAATTGTCAGTGGAACTTTGAGTGTAATTTTAGTTCCACTTCCATTACTACTTTCAATTAAAATTTGAGCACCTATTTGCATTGCTCTGTTTTTCAAGTTTTTTAATCCATCACCATTTGTGATTTGTTCTTCATCAAACCCTTTCCCGTCATCGGCAATCATCATAACAAAAGTTTTTTCTTCAACTTTAAGTAATATTGTTGCTTTATCTGCATTGGAATGTTTTGCAATATTATTCAGTGCCTCTTTAAATATTAAATATATATGCCTTCGTTTGTTTAGATCAGGTAGGAGATCAAATATAAGTTCATTATTGCCATCTGAAGAAAAAGTGTAATCTAAATCCACAAGCATTTTTGAAGCAAGTTCTTTCATCCTAAGCAGTAAGTCTTCGGAATTATCATGAAAAGGATTGATAAACCAAACTATGTCTCTAATAGTATCAGTTGTTATTCCAGCAATATTAGAAATATTTTGAAGTTGTTCTTTCGAAATTCCTTCAAGCTGACTTTCCCTCATCATTAAACGACTCTGTAATGAGATTGTGCTCAGGTTACTTCCAACTTCATCGTGAAGATCGGCAGCTATCTGGTTTCTCATTAACGCTTTCTCTTTTTCTTTTTGAGCTTTTAAATAACTGAAACTATAACCAACGGTGGCTGCCAAAATCAATGCTTCCCACAGAATTCCCATACTGAGAATATTTTGAGTTAAAAAATTCCATGGAAGCGGAAGAAAATTATTTCTTGCAGAGGTAGATATAAGAATGCTTATAGTTATACCTGATAATGCAAGAAGATAATACCTTGCTAAATGAATCTCTTTTCTCAGAGCCAGAATTGAGACAACAGCTCCTGTGAGATAATATCCTAAAAAGGTGAGGGACAATAGTGCAGAAAGCCAGGCTATTTTGAAAACAATTGAAATTATGCAAATAGTTGGAGCTATGGGAATTAGAATAGTCAATAATCTATAAGCTCCGGGTAAAAACACTTTCGTCGATAAAAATTCTCTTGTAAGTAAAAGCCAGAATGTTCCTGTTGTGGTTACCGTAATTAAAGTGAGGATATAATAATCGCTCTTAAAAGTTCGGCCAATAACTTCAGAGTAATACCCTTGTAAGATAAAAATAAAAAGAGCAAAACTGGCGATGTAGAGGACATAATAGAGATAAACTTTATTTTTAATAGAGAAATAAAGTATAGAGTTATAGGCAATTAACAATAAGAAAATCCCAAAAAATATTCCGTGAAACATATTTCTTTGTGAATTGCGTATTACATACTCTCCGTTAGTAAGCATTTTGAAAGAAAGGATAAATTGCGAAGCTGATTTTACTCTTAAATAAATTGTATCAGGCACATTTTCATAAACGGGGAAAGCTGTAATGAAATCATTTGTTTTTATTGCTTTCTCAGAGTTTGGTACAATACTTCCGGCTTTTTTTTCGATAAATGGATGTGCCGCCTCAATTAAATCTTTATAGTAAACTCTGATGTCCTCCAACATTGGATCGTTTTTGATAAGTAACCAAGTCCGGATGTTCTTTGAGGTCAACATACCCGGAGCTGAAGTATGTAACGTATCCACAATTACAAACCTACACCAGTAAACCGACGCGGTAAATCTAAAGTTAAGAGATTCTTTATTGTGATAAACAAATTTATTTTTCATCGAATCGGAAGCTGCTTCAGAAATTGTTAGGCTATTTTCTTTATCTTCAAGCAAAGATATATATCTGCCGAGTTGATATTCTTCAACATCCTTTTGAATATAAAGATTCGGCTGCGCGAAGAATTCCGCATTAAAAATTAATGTGAGAAGCATTGCAAAATAGAAAGTGAAAACTCTATTATTCAAACAAGTCTTTCTTGGTTTAGATCTATTAAAAAAATATTAAAACGTAATCACACAGCAGGAGATGAATCCGCAAAAAATATGGAGAATAATTATTACTTCAAACAAGATTCAATTTAGAAAGCTTTAAATCTTACCTCTTCATCTGTAATTAATCAGTAGGGAAAAACAATAAACTTTTAATGTAAGAGACTACCGATAAAACGGTAGTCTCTTTTAATATGTTTGGTAACACAAAAATGTTTGAAATCCCGATGGGATGATCTGATTTGAGTCTTTTGAGAATAAAAATGATATTATTTTACTTCATCAAAACAAACTTCTTTGTTGATGTGAATTCTCCGGAGGTTATTTTATAAAGATATATTCCACTCGAAAAATTACTTCCATTAAAATCTATTGTGTGATAACCGGCTTTTAACTCTTGGTTAATTAATGTTGCAAATTTTCATCAACAGCTTTAGGGATTGCAGTTTTGCAGATGTGCAACAACCCTAAAACATAAACCTCGTTAGGGGTGATATTTATGTAACAACTCAACTACCAGCTAAACACAAACCCCGTGGGGGTGACATTTGATTTTAGGTTACAGAAAATATCGCTCCAATTAATTCTAAAGAAATGTCGCTCCTCCGGAGCTTAATATATTTTTTACTTTCTTGGTATTACAAAATTGTCGCTCCTCCGGAGCTTGTTTTAATTGCTATTCATTTTATGAATTTTCATCAACAGCTATTAGAATGGCATTTATTTTATAAACCAAACATCCATTAAACCGAAAACCCCGTTCGTTAGGGGTGACATTTTATTTCAAATTACAGAAATATCGCTCCTATGGTGCAGGTTGATTTATTGATTTATCTGTCTTTGGTTGTTAATGTGGGAATTTCTAACATTAAACCGTTGGTAATGAAATTATAAATTTAGTTCCCTTCCCTTTTTCGCTTTGAACCGATATTGTCCCATTATTTTTTTCGATAAAATCTTTTACAATTATCAAACCTAATCCTGTTCCTTTTTCGTTATCTGTCCCCTGTGTAGTGAAAGAATTTTGTGGATCGAATAAATTTTTCAGTTCATCGTTATCCATCCCAACGCCATTATCTGCCACTTCCAATTCAACTCTATCTTTTATCAAACCGGTTTTAATTACAATAGAACCATCACTATTTGTAAACTTAATTGCATTAGAAATAAGATTTCTAATTGCTGATTCAATCATTCCTTTATCGGCATAAATAGATAGGTCATTCTCGCAATCGACCACTAACTTAATTCCTTTAGCGTGTGCGCTTATAATATATGGTTTTACAATTTCATCAATCAAAGATTTTAGCTGATGCTTCTCTTTCGAGGCGATAATCATTTGCTTCTGTATCCTTGCCCAATCAAGCAGGTTTTGTATCAGTATTACCAATTGTGAAGATGATGTATGAATGTAACCTGCGTAGACTTTAGCTTCATGTAAGTTCTCGGCTTCGATTTCTTCATTTAAGATTTGAGAAAAACCGATTAAAGACATAAAAGGACTTTTCAAATCATGGGCGATAATTGCGAAGAGTTTATCCTTTGTTTGATTAATCGCTTCAAGTTCATGGTTGCTGTTTTGTAATAATACATTAAGTTTTTCTAATTCATTTTTTTGTTGATGAATTAATCCGGTTGAGCGTCTCTGGCTGAAATAAAAAACGACAAGAATTCCGAAAATGATTAAAGTTAGTATTGTTATGAGAATAGAAACATTTCTTAAACTTTTTTGATGTTCGATATCGACAAGTTGAAGTGCGTTTTTTTGTTTTAGCAATTCATTTTCTTGAAGGGTTTTTTCGATTGTTAATTTTACATTAAAGTTGGAAATATTATGTATCAACTGGCTATTGAAAAGGCTGTCTTTAAGTATCGTATAATTTTGTAAATCTTTAAAGGCTTCCGCATGTCTCTTATTTTTTGAGTGAATCAGTGAAGCAAGTTGATAATTGTCTCTCAATATTTCTAAAAGATTTTGTTTTTTCGATATTTGGATTGATTCATTAATTAAATCTCCAGCTTCAGCAAATTGATTTTGAATAATTAATATTCTTCCAAGATTAGTCAAACTCATAGCAAATGCATATTTATCAAGGATAGATTTGCTGGTATCGATAGCATTCTGATAATAATGTTTAGCTTTGTCTAAGTCTTTCATTGCTTCGTATGAACGTCCGATAGAGTTAAGCAGCAAAGAAACTCCGTTAAGATCTCTTTCTTCAGATCTAATTTTGTAGGCAATAAGAAAATGTTCTAATGCCTTTTTAGGTTCACCTCTATCTAAATAAAGTTCTCCAAAATTTGAATGCGAATAACCAATTCCGTTAAAATGGTTTGAAGAATCGGCAATTCTTAGGGCTTCCGTAAAATTATCTTCAGCCAATTTATCATATTTTAGGCGTTTATAGATTAATCCGATATTGTTAAGCAATAATGCATATGAAGGACGGTTTCCGACTTGTTCACGTAATTTTAAAGCACGTTGATAATACTTAAAAGCATTCTCATAGTCACCATACTTCCAATATGCAACACCAAGGTTCTGAACTGCATTACCGAGTGATTGAGGATTATCAATATTTTCTCTCAGTTTTACTGCTTTTTTGAAATTTTCAATTGCTTTTAAGTTTTCGCCACGCTTCCAGTAAATCAGCCCAAGATTGTTAAAAGCAAATGCTTCTCCTACCTTATTTTTCAACCGGATATTTACTTCAAGGGCTTTTGTGTGGAAAATTATTGCACTATCTATATTAGGAAGTTTTTCATAATTGAGAGCAAGATTTGAGTTAACCATCGCCAATAAAGAATCATTTTTATTAGTCTTCAACAAGTTTAATGCTTGCGACAAAATTGCATTTGCATTTTTATATTTTTTGGATTTAAATTCTGCATCACCAAGATTGTTTAACGCTGAGATTAATCCTTTAGTATATTTTAACTTGTTTGCTAGTTCTTTAGCCTCCCTTGTATATTCCAATTTAGTTTCAAGATTGGGTACCCCCAACTCAAAGGCATACTTATTGAGACTGTCAACCCTTTCGATACCTGCTAAAGGTTTTAGGATTGAGTTTAAACTGTCGGTATTGACTTGTGCATTTGAGTCCAGAAGAAAAGAAAAAATCAATACTCCAAGACCGAAATATTTATTCATATAAATCTGTTTCAAACTTTATTGAGATTGTAATCTAATGATATTTTAATTTAGAAACCTGTATTTGTGTAATTATATAATCGTATATAATCGAGATAAATTTAGTAAATAAATTGATATTTGGTCTCAACATCTTTACTTAATGGTTATAATAAACTATTTTCGACACGGATTTAATGATTAATTTAATTATATAATAATTTTTGTAAGAAATTTTATTGAGTAGCAGAGCAAAGAAAATGTTAATAACCGCCCATAGGGGGGCTTCGGGGTATGCACCCGAAAATACTGTTGCTTCTATAAATAAAGCTCTTCAGTTTAATTCCGATATTATTGAAATTGATGTTCAGGAGACTAAAGACGGTGAGATTATACTTCATCATGATTTTACGTTAAAGCGTACTGCAAAAGTTCAAAAATTAATTGCAAATCTTACTATGAATGAAATTTCCGTATTAGATGTAGGAAGTTGGTTTCACAGTAAATTCAAAGATGAAAGAATACCTTCACTAAATCAAATAATTGATCTTGTTAAAGGAAGAGCGCTCCTTAATATTGAATTGAAATCGGGAATACATCAACATCAATTAGCAGAAAAAGTAGTCTCTTTTGTAATTGAGAGAGGAATTTCTGATGAATGCTTTCTCACTTCATTTGACTTTTCATTGATCGAAAGAGTAAAAAGTCAATCTTCCAAAATTAAAACAGGTTATATCTTCTCGATTCTCAACAATATCAATCCGCAGACTATAGAAAAAGTAGATATACTAAGTGTCAATCATCGTTTCTTATCAAAAAGACTTATCAAATTTGCAAAAGAAAAGAAAAAAGAAATTCATGTATGGACGGTTAACAAAGAAAAAGAGATGCTTCGATTAATGAAGTCAGGCATTGATTCAATAATTACAAACTTCCCCGATATTGCAATTAAACTGCGTGAAAAGGATGAGTGATCAACTCGATTTTTGTCGTGTAAAAAAAATAGATGAGAAGGGATTCGGATTTCTTAAAAGTCTTCATTATCCGTTTGATATTTTCTTCCATTTTTCACAAATAAAAAAAGATGAATTCCGTGAAAAGCTTAATGATATGAAACGGGGAGAATTTTTTCTTTACTTCTTATCAAAAGATGTTCCCGGCGGAAAAAGAAAAGTGAAACAAATATGGTATTCTCTTAAAGATGTACCAGAAGAATATTATTCATCATTCATCGATAGAATAATTGTAGAATTTAAAATCGGAAGAACAAATCTTTTCGATTTATTATATGCCTACAAAGAGTTTAAAGAACTAAACTTGCTGAACAATGAACTGATTGAAAGGATTCTGACTGCCGACAGAATCCTTAAACTACCGACCACTATTATTCCTTATTTAACCGAAGATGAAATAGTTCTATTTAAGAAACTATTAAACTATGATCAATTAAAAATTTCCGACAATAAACCTTTTTGGTTTGATGACATCCCTTAAGGAAAATTTACTTAATCATTGTTAGTAACATTTTAGCCGGCGTTTCAGCTCGCAAGCCATGCGGAATACTAGCCGGCATTAACAAAATTTCTCCTGCTTTTACATCAAACGGTTTGCCGCCAACAGTTATTTTCATTATACCATCAACCATATAGACGAGCGCATCGAAAGGGGTTGTATGCTCAGTTAATGATTCATCTTTGTCGAATGCAAATAATGTAACATTTCCGTTTGGCTTTTTAATTATCTGTTTACTCACGATTGCATTCGGTTGATAAGATATTTCATTAATTAAACTATTTGCGGATAGTTTTTCCAATATTTCATTAATTTCTTCCATCTTAATCCTCTTATTATTGATTAAATTTCTTTAAAAAATGGGAGAGTGATTTTAAGAGTTGTCAATTCTCTTTCAATACTCTCAACTGTTATAGTCCACCCTGTTTTCAATCATCTCCTTGCATAGAAGCAAGCCTAATCCTGTACCTTCTCCTTTAGCCGTTCCGGTAGTGGAATGGTACTCCTCAATTTTAAATATTTTATAGAGTCTGAGCAATTAAATATACGATTGTAATAATGCTTTCTCTGCGTTTCCTTAATTGTTATTAAAAATAAGTTGGACAATGGTTCCCACATTCTTCTCGCTTTGAATGTTAATCGCAATATTGTGTAAATCGCAATAATGCTTTGTTAATGCCATCCCTAACCCATTCCCTTCATACCCACGCGTATAACCCGTATGTTCTTGTGAAAAGGGTGAGAATAATTCTGTTTTAATAAATTGCTCTGAAATACCAATCCCGAAATCTTGAACTTCCAAAACAACTAAACCTTTATCATTTTTATTTAGGGAAATTTTAACCGGTTCATTTGAAGAAAATTTGAAAGCGTTATCGATAATATTCAATAAAATTTGATTTGCAGATACTTCATCCATTTTGTAAATGATCTTTTCGTCACAAATTAATTCTGTTTTTCTGTTCGGATAGTTTGCTTTCAGTTCAAATAAAACTTGATGAATAACTTCAGAAAGATTAACTTCTATAACTACCGGATTATAATTTTCGGAAATCAATTCTGACATTCTAATAATTAATTCAATAGTTCTTATTAATCTTCTACTCCCTTTATTGATTGCATCAATACCGGTTTTGAACATTTCATTCGCTTCAATATCAATTTCCATACTTATCAGTTCAATGTATGAGAGAATTGCATTAAGGGGAGTTCTAATTTCATGAGACATCTGCCCAAGAAATTCATTTTTTAAAGAATCAGCTTTTTCAAGTTCCTTTTTTGCCTCCTCAAGTTGTGCAATTGTTTCGTAAAGCTGTGCTGTCCTTTTTTTAACAAGTTTTTCCAGGTCTTGCTTATAAAGTTTATTTTCCTTTATCAAAAAAGATTTTTCGAGTGCTCTTAAAACACTCATTTCTAATTCTTCAAAATGGAGGATTGGTTTCGAGACATATTCCCAAGCGCCAAGATTCATTGATCGAATTGCTTCTTTAATTATACCCGTCCCTGAAACCACAACTATAGGAACATCTTGATAGTTTCGGGTAATATTAGAAATTACCCCATGTCCCCCAATCCCAGGCATATTTAGATCAACTAAGACGATATCAGGCTTTTCTGATTTGAATATCTCAATTCCTTCTTCACCGCTCTTTGCTGTGAAGACAATGCAGTTTAAATCTTCAAAGAAGAATTTGATGCTCTTGGATAATGATTCATCATCATCAATCACTAGCATCTTGGTGTTGGATAAATTATAGTATCCACTTACTTTCGTCTGTTCCATTTATACCTCAAATTCTTAAAATTTCAAAATTGAAATATGTTTCCATCGATATAAAATGCCAGAGGATCCATCCTATTATACAAATCTTTAAACATTGTTAGAATAAAATATTTTACAGCTTAATTACTTCTTCTGATTTTATTAGTAGATTTAAAATCGTCTAAATTATTATTTAGACTTTAATTACCCTGTTATCCGCTCTCAAGAATTTATGATTTCATTTATTTTAACCACCAATTCATTCATGTCATTTAAGGGTTTGAACAAAATATTTGAATTTGATACACCCAAATTTTGAAGCGAAGTAGTTGCTTGATAATCAAGTGAACCTGTATGAATAATAAATTTTTTAATTTTATTTAGGGGAGCAATATTAGAAATAAATTCTTCACCATTTTTCCCCGGGAGTCGTAAGTCAACAATTGTTATATCAAAATTTCTAGTTTCTACAATTTCAAATGCCTCCTCAGCTGAACAAGCCGATACACAATAGAAGCCTTCATCTTCAAGAAATAAAGTGAGATTAAAACGAAGTTCGTCGTCATCATCAATAATCAAAACACTCACATCTTTCATATTACTCCTCATGCACCTTTCATAGATTATTAGTGATATAAAAACTCAAGATGTCTTATCATTAATTTAGCAGTCGATATATTTTAGTAAGAATACTCCCAGAGCTGTAACCAAAATGTAAGGGATAAAATCTTTCGAAATACTAAATTTTTCAAATGATCTATAAGCGACACAATAATCAGTTAGACAAAAATCAAATCTTAAACTTTTGTTAATTTATTTGAATAAAATATGAATAGCAATCCATCAATACCAAATCATTGTTTGTCAATCAAGACTTTGAGAAAAACGCAACCACAGATTTAGCGTATACACCAGATTTTTAATCGAAATTAAAGGAATAAATCAATATTCAAATGTCCTGAACCATTATGTTTTTAGAAATTATTATGCAATTACTCTCATATTTAAAAAGGATTGATACCTCATCTTTTCACAATACGAATAGAACTAAATACTTAACGGAAGCCTGATGATAAATCTTGCTCCATGGCCCAAACTTGATTCAACATGAATTTTACCATGATGATTTTCCGTAATAATCATGTATGAGACCGAAAGTCCCAAACCTGTTCCTTCGCCAACATCTTTAGTAGTAAAAAAAGGTTCAAAGATTCTGTTCTTTACTTTTTCGGAGATACCGGGTCCATTATCTTCAATTTCCAATCTTAAAAATTCTTCTTCTTTAAAAGCTCTTATCGTTATTTTTGGACGTTTAAGCAAATCATTCCCTTCATTAATTGCTTGTGCAGCATTCTTAATTATGTTAAAAATTACTTGCTCTATTTCTGTTATAGTAATTTTTAAATCAGGCAAATCAGGTTCAATTTCTTTAATTATTTCAAATGATCTAAAATCATAACGCTTTCTTAAATCATAATCATTGTAAGCTAATTCGATAGATTCATCTATAATTCTATTAATGCCGATAATAACTCTTTTAGATTCACCCCTTCTACTGAACTGCAGCATATTCTTAATAATCTCTGAAGCTTTTGAAGCAGCCGTCCTCATTGATTCAATGATTTCATAAATCTGTCGTTCTTTAAAGTAGGCGTCAAGCTGAGTAATATTTACACCTAATCTTTCCGCAGTCTCGTTATTTTTGGGGAGCATTGTAGAAACTCTTCTTACGATATTTTGACAGCCTTGAACTATCGTACCGAGAGGATTATTAATTTCATGCGCCATTCCGGCAGCTAATCCGGCTACCGTTATCATCTTTTCGGATTGAATCATAATTTCTGCAAATTTTGTCTGCTCGGTAGTATTTTCAACTATAATAACAAAGCCCGAATTAACGCTGCTGGTGAGAGGGAAAATAGCAATAGAATAATAATTAGCATCCCCAAACTCATTAAACACCATTTTGGAGTCCATAACTGCATCATTCATTTTACGAGCATTTAACAGTTCATCTTGGATGAAATTTAATTTTGGGAAAACTTCAATAATATGACCTTCTTTCAACTCAGTGCTTTCGGAAAATTTTTGAGCTGCGTTATTCGAATGAGTTACGATAAAATCCTGATCCACTGAAATTATTGCCATCGCAATTGAATCAACAACATATTGGATATACTCAAAGGCAGCTTTTAATTTTTGCTGTCCAACAACTTGCTCATTAACATTGCGAACAAATAAGGCAATTCCATTAATTGAGGGAACATGGAGTAAATTAATTCCTGTTGAATCTACATAAACTAGTTCCCCGTTTTTTTTCACAACTCGATAAAGAGTTGGTTTCCCATCATTTTTTGAATTCAGAACAAGTTCAAATTCTTTTTGCACATATGGCAGGTCTTCAAAATATACAAATTCAAGACAATTGTGCCCTATCATCTCATCAGGTTTATAACCAATTAATCTTTCGCTTGATGGACTTTGATAGATAATAATTCCATTTAAATCAACTATAAAGATTGCATCATTAAGTCCTTGGACCAACGAACGGAATTTTTCTTCGTTTTCCATAAGGGCAACTTCAGCTTCTTTTCCTTTTGTGATATCAGTAGCAATTCCAAGATACCCCGTAATTTGATTACTCTGGTTTTTAACTGCTGTTACAACAAGATTTACTTTGATCTTTCCATTATCTTTTTTTAGATAGGTCCACTCCTTAGATTCACTATTATACAGCCGGGCATTGAAAATAAATATTTCAAATCCTTCAACACTTACATTATGCTCATTAAAGAGTTCTCCAGCTTTCTGTTTTAATTCTTCCTCTAAATGAAAGAATAGTGGGTTACATTTTCCAATTACCTCCTCAGCTTTATATCCTAGCATTTTTTCGGCACCTGTATTAAAAAGTGTAATAGTACCATCGATATCAGTTGCTATAATAGAAACCTCTGTAGCTGCGTGAAGTACATTTTGCAACTGCATTTTTACTTTTACGATTTCTTCTTCGGCTCTTTTATTTTCAGTAATGTCAATTACTATTCCCCTCAATCCTACAGGTTTGCCATATTTTATGATTGGATTTGTGTAGATAAGAACGGGGACTTGGGTCCCATCTTTTTTTAACCCAATGTATTCATTCCCGGTACTTGCTTTGCCATGAAGAATATCGTTAATGTTTTGTATCGCGCGAGGATGTTCCTCCGGTGCAAGAACTTCTAAAACATTAACACCTCTGCTTAAATCTTCCTGCGTATAGCCAAAAACATCAAAACTTACTCGATTCACAAAAGTAAAACGTCCGGAGATATCAGTTTCAAAAACGATTTGAGGAAGAAGATCAGTCATCTCACGATATTTTTTTTCGCTTGCTATCAACTCTTCCTGAGCTAATTTCCTTTGTGTAAGATCGCGCCAGGTAACATGGATTAATTCTTCTCCATGCAGAACTATAGGAGATAACGCAACTTCAACAAAAAAATTGGTCCCATCTTTTCGCTTGTGCACCCACTCAAAAAAATTATTTCCGGTGCTAATCGCTTCATTTATCATTGATACAGCTTTAACGGAAGAAGTTTGACCATCCGGTTGGAATTCCGGTGATAATTCTGAAGGCGTCTTGCCGATAAGATCTTCTCTTGTGTTGTAACCCAAAATTGTCAGTGAGGCTTTATTGTACTGAATAAATTTACCATCTTTTAAGAGAATTATCGGATTAGAAGAGTCCTCGAATATTTTTTTAAATCTTTCTTCACTCTCTTTTAATGCTTCTTCTGACATTTTTCGATGGATTGCAGCAGAAACTTGGGTTGAGACCAAACTTAAAAGTTCTGATTCATTTTGGCCTAATCGTATCTTTTCATCATAACTTTGAACAACTATTGCACCGGATAAATATTCATCTATTCGGAACGGAACGCCGAGCCAATCAACTGATGGTGAACCATCTAATTCAACTTCACTATTTGATACAAGTTGATTAAAAATATTTTCTCGAATAAGTTGAATTTTGTCTTCCCTGAATAAATATTCGGTTAATCCATTTCCAGGTACATGAGAGGATGGACTCTCATCGTACTGATCTTTGTAATACGGGAAACTAATTATATTTTCTTTTTTGTTTAGAATAGCAATAAATAGGTTTTCAGCATACATCAGACTGGAAATTATTCTATGAATCTCAGAATAGAATTCTGAAATATTCTCACTATCAAACGAGGCTTCTGTTATTTGGACTACTGCCCTTTGGATTTGTTCATCCTTTTTTCTTTTAGAAATATCACGGTGAGTTCCAATCATTCGTAAAGGTTTTCCACTAACATCGCGCTCAATAGCAATTCCTCTATCTAAAATCCATTTATAACTTCCATCTTTACAGAGTAGCCGATGTTCATTTTCATAAAATTTGGTTTGTTGGTCAAAATGTTCTTGAATTTCCTTGAGACACTTTTCCAAATCTTCTGGGTGTACCCGCTTTTTCCATTCGTTAAGTGTATTCGGAATTTCATCCTCCTCAAAGCCAATCATACGTTTCCATTGGTATGAAAAGTAAACTTCGTCACTAACTATATTCCAATCCCATATTCCGTCACCGGCACCTTCAAGTGCAAATTTCCATCTTAATTCACTTTCTGAAAGTTCTTTTTCAATCTCTTTTCTCTCAGATATCTCGATTTCCAAATTTCTATTTGATGAAGTAATTTTTTGTGCCATCAAATTAAAAGATGAGGCAAGGACTTTTATCTCATCATAAAGCTTATCTTCTGTAATGTGTGCATTATAGTCACCTGCTCCAAATTTGTCCATTGCTTTGGTGAGATTTGACAAAGGAATTCTTATCAACACAAAGATTATTACGATTAGAGTTAATGCAATAATCAAAATACCGAGTCCAAGTTTTTTGTAAACAGACGACTCAAATTCTGATGAAATAGTTTGGACTCTTTTCACATTGGATGTAACAATAATCGTGAGTTCATGGGACTTAGTTACAAAGGTTGCAAAACCAAAACTAATTAAGTTATCGTTATCTATTATCTTTCCATCCTTCAATTGCAATATTTGATCGATGATTGAAGACCCATAATCAAATCGAGCATCATTATGATCCTTTGTGCTATCTGAAACGAGTTGATATTTCCCATTACTATCAATAATAAATAAAGATCCTTCAAGTGCTAATTGAGCTTGTTTTAGAAATTTGATTGACTCTTTTACCGGTAAGTCAATCAACCTCTGTTTGTATCCCGCTGCCATTGCCTGCCGCATAAACCCTTCATGCTCAAGGATGGAAGTTGTAACATCTTGTTTGATTGAAACACCAATAAATAAAATCGGGATTAGAGCAAGAATCAAAAACCATATTACTAATCTGATTGCAAGAAAATTCTTTAATCGACCAAAATCAAAAAGAGTATTATTAAAGAAGCTTATTCCCTTAGCTCTGTGAGGAAATGATTTCCCCCAAAGCGGTTTTCTGAATTTCTCAGGCAATCCGATAAATATTAAAGATGTTAAAATTGTAGTAAAAAGGAATTCGGGAATCCAACCATTGAATATTCTTATAAGCGACTCAAAAAATGAAAACTCACCTTGAACAATTAATTTATAAAAGTCGGGGAAGAAAAAATAAACAAACGTAAACCCGGGTAAATAAAAAATAAAATAATAACAAAACATCAGCAAACCCCACCCCAGTAGAAACGCTGGCATAGCCAATTTTTCATAAATCAATTTTTTATAGAATAGGGCGGTAAGGAATGCTCCGATTATATGTTGAAAGGTAATATAAAAAACTAAATCTTTGGTCGGATCATAAATTGAAGCAAGAATACCGATAAGTATTCCACCAATCGGACCGGTTATTGCAGCACCAATTGTAACAAATATTTCTCGTGGATCGGTAAGAAGATTCGTCCCCGGAATAGTAAAGAAGATATCAGTTACTATAACGATAAGAGCGATTAATCCAAATATGATTGATATAAAAAATATCTTCTTGTTAAATAGATTCATACAAAACCTTTTTATTTGAAATCAGAAAATCTTTCCGACTTCCACTAATAATAACTTCTTATTAAAATCAATTACTCGTCTGTAGTAGTTTACATTAAAACAATTTTGTTCATCAAGACATTTTACCATTCTGCAAGTTGTTGCTAAACCAGTTAGAGATGTTTTTTGATATATGAACTGTGAGTTTAATAATCTTAGAATAGACCATAATTTAAAATATTTTTAATTTTGCAAACGACAAATTCACCATTTATTATCGAATATTTCAGAATAATGTTTATTTCAATTTGCAGATGGATTACACAATTTGCGTTGAACTGATAAATAGTATTACTCTTTTCGACAAGAATATAATTATTTAAAACAACAAAGTCTCCATTTTTTAGGAGACCTAATGTTTTAATAATCACTTTAGTGAATATAGATTTTCTTTATTTAACTGTGACTTAATTCCATCTCAACCTTCAGCAAACATTTTGTATTGATCATACATCATTACAGCTGTTTCAAAATCATATCGAGTACGAATAAGAAATGAGGGGTCTTTTTCGGGTTCAGCCAAATCATCTTCCCACTCCATGTTTGAGTTGAGTAGTTTCTTTGTCCCAAAATCTTCTATCACCCAGCTACCGACTCCCCCCTTGCGGGAACGCATCGTGATAAAAATTAAGCCCTTTATTTGAAACTTAACCGATTTATCAAACCATTCTATTTTTTGTTCATCTGTAAACATTGTTTATTTCAATTTAGATTATTACTACTTTTTCTTTATCGGTTCTATAACTTTAATCTGGGATAGTTCAACATCGATATTTGATGGCATCAAGTTATACATAGAACCATTATACCAATCTATAAGCATTCCAGGTAAAAATCCATTTAGTGCGTTTCCCCAATACCAAAATGACATTTGCTGCGTTATTTGTGTCTCATATAATTCGTAACCATCAAGTTCAAATTTGATAACATGATTTATACCACGCTCTAAATTTACAAATTGAGGTGAAGTTCCAAATCGCTTCCCGTTAATCGTAATTTTTGCATTATTAGGGGTAGTTTTAACCTCAATAACTTGAGTGGTAGTATTAATGATTGTTGTACACCCAAAGGAATAAAGCATTATTGATAACAATAAAAAAAGCACTAAATATTTTTTCATTTACTAAATCCGTTTTTACTTCTTATTATCGAAAGAAGTTTCAAACAGTTTAGAATTTAATTATTCCGCTCTGTTTTTTTTGTCCCGGAGGATTAATCGAACTATTCTTTCAAAAATATTTTAATAACTCACCTTATGAAAGTGAGTGGCAAACCTTCGAGGTTCAGTAACCTACATAACATGAGTTAATAATTAATGATTTCGCAGTTTCATGAGTTCATGAACTTTATTTGCAAGTGTTTTCATTTTCGGAATGGCTTTTTCTTCTTCAATCGGAAGGAAACAAGCGATGATATATCTGACTTTGCCATCATCAACTATTGCTACATCGTGAGTCCAGTAACTCCACCATCCGGTTTTGTGATATATCATTGCATTTGGCGGTAGTCCTGTCGCAAGTTTTGATTTGTCAAGCTGTCTTCCCAGAAAAGATTTCAATTGTTGACTTACCCAGGAGTTAATTAATTGGTTAGTTGCAATTCGATATAAAAACTCTGCAGCGTGTAAGGCAGAGGTTTCAGTACTTCTTATAGTGTCGTATCCGATATCCTCAAATTTTCTTTTTAAGAATTTTCGAGTAACCTCACTTCCAAACCAACCAAATGAGTGCATCATTCGATTTAATCTCGGACGAGTAGCAACATCAATGAGACAATTGGCTGCCGAATTATCACTTCTTGTAATCATCAAATCTATTAAGTATTCAATAGTAACGGTATCTCCATCTTTTAATAGCGGACGTGGGTCACGACTTATTTCCTTTGATTTATCAACATCATTCGGGGTGCGAATAATGTAAGGTGTTTGTATCGAATACTCTCCTAATGATATTTGATAAAGAACTTCTGCAGCAACGTACATCTTGTATACACTTGCCGGATAAATAAAATTACTATAATTATAACCAGAAAGAATTGGAGTTTCTCCATTCATATCAATCAGAGCAAACGAAATTTGCTCAATGCCATCTTCACCAACATCAAAATCTTTATTTAATTCAAGGTCAAGAACTATTTTTTGGATTTCTATATCGAGTGCGGAATCTGTAATAAAATCCAATGATTTGAATTGTGCCACACAAAAACCGGCATAAATAATTATAATAGATAGAAGCTTAATCATTTTTCATCAAAATAAATTATTAAAAGAAAATATTTTCGATACTCATATAACAACCAACTGCGATTCTGTTTGGTATAATGGAAATCCAATAAAAATTATTGTTGTTATTTAATGAAATTGAGGGGGAGATAAAGCCCGGGAACCCTATATTTGTCTGAAGTGATAAATTAGTCTCATCCGAATATTCATATACTAAAAAGTTAAAAATATTAGCAAAAAATAAATACCGGGTATCATATGAAGAAGATGAGATTGCCCCCTCAGCCTTTGCATTCTTTCTGAAATTATAATATTCACCGAATTCTGTCCCGACACCCACGGTAGTACCAAGACCTAACTTAAATGCACCAAACTTAAAATTAACTGCAAACTTTCCCTCACCCCCAAAACCAAAACCTATTTTGCTTCCATTCCAATTGTTAACAGTATGTATTTCATTATTACCATCGTAAGAGTAGGAATAGACATCATTCACCCGATACTTGCCGATATAACCAAAAATTTTTGAGTTAAAATTTGTATGCTTTTGTGTTTGGACATAATTTACTGCCCCCTGTAAATAAGTCAAATTCTCTCCTCCGTAAAACCCTTCTGAAGTTGTAAAATCAACCCCTACATCACTCTTTAAAAGACCATAAGAAGAAGGATTTTCGAATACCATCGGACTTGCATTCGTGCCATAAACTAATGGATAATATGTTCTTAAACATCCATTAAGAAAAAAAGTGGATGTAATAAATACGATTAATAATAATCCAAAATATTTTTTACTAAATGGCATAGAGTGGATTTTATCTAATTAAAACCATTTTTCTTGTTGATGAAAATGTTCCGACATTTAGAGTATAGAAATAAACACCGCTTGCCAATTCTGAGGCAATAAAAACAATTGAGTATTTACCTGCAGATTTATCTTCATCAACCAATTTCGCTATCTCGTTACCAAGTACATCGTAAACTTTTAGAACAACTCTGTTCAAACTATTAATTCCGATAACTGATTCCGCAGGAACATTAAATTCAATTATTGTCGACGGATTAAACGGATTCGGATAATTTTGGGAGAGAGAAAACTCGTTTGGTGAAATTAGACTCTCTTCGATTGAAGTAATTCCGTCAAAGAAATTGCTTGATTTTGTAATCAATAAATTAAAACTTGAATCATCTGCTATTGTTTCAACAGGAAAAGCAAAATGTATCAACTTGCCGGATTGTGCTGAACTTCCAAAAACTCCGCTATATAATATTCCAGCACCTTTATTATTCGAATAATTAAAACAAAGACTGCTTCCATTTGCGGCATTAATTTCATCCGGATAATCTTCTTCATAAGTCTGCCCAAATCTTACTGAAAGCCCGTCAAATATACTTCCGCTTGCTCCAAGAGCATTAAGCACACCTGCACCGTCAGAGATATAATTGGACTTGAGATAATTATTATAAAATGCTTTATCTTCAACAGAACCACGGTAAGATAAATCCCAGCCAATTTCACTCCCCGATACAAATAATTGACCACCACTTTCTAAATAGCTCTTAACAAGTGCCTGTTCAGTTGAATTAAACGTCTCATGTTCAGTACTTTCGTCACCAAGTATCCAATAAACTGATTTGTAATTTTGAAGTAATGTAGAACTGTCAATTACCCCTTTATTTTTTACTGATTCATAACTTTGATTTAATTTATTTAAAACCGCTGCATACTTATTTACAAAAGTATGCCCGAGACCCTGCCAGCTCCCAGCACCATTATCTCTTTCAAAACCATCAACTATTAATATTTTTGCACTATCTAATCCAATTTTCACCGAAAGAACATTTGACCAATTTCCTTCGGTTTGACTCGCATCATTAGTAATGGAAGATATTCTATATGAAAATGCCTCTCCGGAAGTTGAGATTAATGCAGTAGTAGCAGATACACTTTCAGTTTTAATAAGTGTCCAATCTTTTCCGTTCTCTGAACCATAAATTTTAAAAGTTGATATTCCGACAGTATCTGCCTTCCAGGTTAATTTAATTTGATCAGTCGAAACAATTTCGGCTTTAAGTAATTCCGGTCGATTAAAAGAATAATCACTTGCCATGCTATTATAATAACGAGGAGTATAAGTAGCTAAATCTGAAGCAGTGTATGACCAATAAGCCACACCCCAATCACGCCCTGAGGCTTCAACAATTTTAAAACTTCCGTTTTGATTTCTTTCTAAGAAGAGACGAACATGCCCCACTTTATGAATCGCATCACCGGGTCTTAGTAAATTCCAATCGGTATATTGTGTTGTAATACTCGGCATCATACTTGTCGCTGAGTGATAAGTTAACTGCCAGCATCTGCTGACAAATCCCGAACAATCAACCCCAACAGCGTGTGAGGAAACTCCCGATGTATGTATGTCACCTGCATATTTACCTGCAACAAGACCTGCATCAAACTGAGCAATAGTTTGGAAACCTCCCCATTTATATGGAATTTTTGCATTCACTCCTTCAATAAGCCAAGCCGGAGTTCTGACAATATCACCATCAGGTCCGGTTGTATTTGATGGTGCTAAATTACTTGAAGTAGTTCTATATTTGTGAAGGACGTAGGTTTCACCCATGCGAACAGCGGTTAAACGGCTTGATGCTAATTCAATATTTTGTGGGGTATCACCGGCATATTCATCCGTCGTAACGAAATAATTATAATGAATATCTTTTTGATATTCGACCGGATAATTTAAACTCCTTTCAGTCGTTGTCGTTAATCCAGAGATTTTCAAAATGGATACTTTATCTTGAAGTGTGAATAAATGATAAAGATTTCCATCAGCATCGATTTGGAATTCTTTAAGAAGTGAAAGATACTTTACCATCGGAATAGTTAAACTCGATAGGATCTCTCCTTTTTTATCCATTGTAATAATAGTGCGTTTTACCTTGAGTGGTATCTGAGATTCAAATTCTTCAACCAAAATAAAATGATTTGAATATTTATCAATTCCTACAATTGTGGAGTATGCCAAACTCTTTGGGTAGAAAATGGTTTTGCTTCTGTTCAATAGATAGTCGGAAGATATTTCAAGCATTTCAGGAGTAACTTTGACTGATGCTAGTATTCTATCCCCTGACATTAATACTCCATCCTCATCAAATGCAATTACAGTAACATCATTGGAAAATATTTTTTTACTTTGAAAGGGAGCACCGGCATAATTTTCAGGAATATTTATCTTCGATAATATCTTATTATCAGATAAGACCACATCATAAGAAAGAGTTGATTCATCACTACTATACTGATTTGTAGTTACGTCAAACAGATAAGCTTTATTATCATCATAAGATTTTAAGGCGATTTTATTCCCTTCGACATCAAAACTGGCGATTGAATAAATCCCGGAATTCTCTATTCTTAAAGAGAATGGGAGTTCTCTATATTTTTTCTCAAAAACTTTTTCGACCATTATTTGAGCATTTATCGAAATCATGCAAAAGGTAAACCACAAAACGCCTAAAACTAATCTCATTATAACCTCATAACTGAACTATGGAATATATTGCTCTTTAATTTGAATTACTTTATCACCGCTTAAAATAATATTGAATGGATGATTTATGTAATTGACTCCCTCTTCTCGGGTGAGAATATGGAGGAATTCTTTAATTGTAATTTGTTGATTCCAATTGAAATCTTCTTCAACTTCATTAAATGAATAAGTTTGCATTAATATTTTAACTGATTCATCAAACCATCGTGTTTCAATGGTTTGTTCTTTATTCCTGATGTAATAATCGTTGAGCGGCCATTCACCCGGATTAAGCAAACCATCTTCAATCATTGCTTTTTGAGCTTCTTCGGAATGGAGAAAATCAATACTATCGAATTTGATTTCGTAAAATTTTCCTTGAGTATCAACAGATTTTATGTAACAAAAAAGTGTGTCATTTTTTGGAGCAACTGCATCTGAAGGCTTAGAGTCATTCTTTACTTTTGAACTGCAGCCAACCGCAATTAGAAAAGAAAAGATCATCAAGGCAATAAATTTTAGTTTCATTTTCATTATAAATAGTGATTTTCAATTTCAATGTTAATATAAACAAATGGACTTCAAAAAAGTAATAGGATAGAATTGGTGAGAATGGGATTGACTGATTCTATTTTCTTATAACAACAAAAAAAGCCCGTATTAATACGGGCTTAAACAGATTTACGATAAAAATCAGTACTCCTATTTTATATCTTTAACAGATGTATACCATTCGCTTGATTGCTCCAGCATTTTATTAACTCTTGCAACAAGTGTATGTGTATCAACAAGATCACCATCGAGTAACTGAGCTGTTTCGAATAACTGCTCAACGGTATCGTTTATAAATTCATCTTCCGGATTTGCTCGGAAAACTTTAATCATATTACGGACAAGCTTATGATCTTTATTTATTTCAAGAGTCTTCTTCACCGGAGCAGAATCTTTACTTGTCATTCTCAATATTTTCTGCATTGATGAGGTCATCATTTCATCATTATTTATCAAACAAGCAGGGCTATCTTTTAGCCGTTGTGACTCTTTGACATCAACAACACGGTCGCCTAAAATTTTCTTCATATTTTCGAGAAGGCTGCTGAATTGAAGATTATCTTGTTTCGATAATTCTTCCAATTCCGGTTTTTCACTCTCAACATCCTTCATCTTTTCAAGTTTTTTCATTTCGATTTGTTCAACAGATTTGAGATCATAATCTTTGAACTTTCTTATTGAACTCATCACAAATTCATCAAGTGGATCATATAGATAAAGAACTTCGATTCCCTTCTTTTTGAATATCTCGATATGCGGATTAACACTTACGGCAGAACGACTCGGACCGAAATGATAATAGATTTCTTTCTGATCTTCTTTCATTCTTGATACATATTCTTCAAATGAAGTTAAACTTGAAGCATCCTCATTAAACGATGAATTGAAACGAAGAAGTTGTGAATATTTTTCTAAATTAGTAAAATCTGAATAACCAAGTTTGAATAGTTTTCCGTGCTCTTTCCAAAACTCGGCATATTTTTCCGGTTCATCTTTCGCCTTACGCATCAAGTATGAGAGTACCTGACTTGTTACACTTGTCGATATTTTATGGAAGATTATATTTTCTTGCAATGTTTCTCTGGAAATGTTAAGTGGAATATCTTCAGAATCAACAACACCTTTTACAAAACCGAGATATTCGGGGAGCAAATCTTTGTTTTTATGTTGAATCAAAACTCGGCGGACATATAGATCGAGTCCATAATCTTCACGGTTAAAACCGAAAAAGTCAAAATTCTTTTTCGGAATAAAGAGCAAACTATTAAATTGAATCGGTGCATCAACAGAGACATGAATTGTATCCATCGGTTCTTCATTATCATAAGTCAAGAATTTGTAGAATTCTTGATATTGCTCTTTGGTTATGGAAGATTTGGGTTCACGCCATAGTGCAGCTACAGTGTTAATCTTTTCAATATCCAAATAAATTGGGAAGGAGATAAAGTTTGAATGTTTTTTGATTATTGATTCGAGTCTGTACTTCTCCGTAAATTCCTTTGCATCATCTTTTAAAAATATCTCAACCGTAGTTCCACGTTTTATATCTTCATTCAACTCAAAGATTTGATAATCTCCAAGTCCATCTGAGCGCCATTCAACAGCGGGAGAATCTGCCTTATATGATTTTGTTTTAATAATTACTTCTTTAGCAACCATAAAAACAGAATAAAACCCGACACCGAATTTCCCGATAATATTATTTGCATCATCTTTATTGTCTGATAGCTGTTTCAAAAACTCCGAGGAACCCGATTTTGCAATTGTACCGATATTGCTAATCAAATCTTCTTTTGTCATACCAATTCCGGTATCACTCACGGTAAGTAATTGTTTCTTCTCATCAAATGTAATTTTTATTTCAGATGGGAGATCGTTATCAAGAATCGCTGTTCCCCTGTTTGACTCAAATCGAAGTTTATCAAGTGCATCCGATGAATTAGAAATCAGTTCTCTTAAAAATATTTCACGGCTTGTATATAGTGAATGGACAAGAATATCCAATAGTTGTTTAATTTCTGCTTTGAACTCATATTTTTGAGTTACTGGTTCACTCATAGTATTCCTCCTATTAATTATTGTATCAGTTTAAATTTTTAATCAGCATATAAAAATAACAATTTCTAGTCTCTTTGTCGAAATAATCACCTAAAATTCTTCTGCGAAAAAGTATATCATATTTTACCCGCATATTCATTTTCCACCCTGATTAGAAGCATACTTCAAAAAAAAGTTTCATACTATCATAATTTTAAATTAAGTTTTTACCCGAGTTATAAAAGAATTTGAATGTTTTTCAGCATCTTTTGAAGGAGTGATTTGAACTATGAATAATGACAAACTTTCCACCGAAGGGATATTTCAACAAACAATAAGGGAGATTACTCAGCCCTTCAAAGATCTTTTCAAAGCATCACGTGCACTTTGGGGAATAAATCTTTCTTATCTACTAGAAGGCTTAACTTATTTCGGTGTAGTCGGGCTTCTCGCAATTTATTTTAATGAGTACACCGGACTCAATGATATTCACGCCGGGCAAATGGTCGGGTTTTTAACTGCCGGAATTACCTTGAGTATGTTATTCCTTGGTGCAACAGTTGATATTATTGGTTTAAGAAAATCACTTCTTATTTCACTTAGCATTATGGCAGTTGGGAGAATTCTCCTTACTCTTGCCCCATCATTCTCTGCAACAACAGGGCTTTGGTCACCAAATCATATTTTAGCAATGACCGGACTTTTTGGAGTCATAATCGGTTACGGTATTTATCAGCCTGCTTGTTATGCGGGAATTAAACTTGTAACAAATGAGAAAACCGCCGCGATGGGTTATGCAATGTTGTATGCTCTTATGAATCTTGGCGGGTTTTTACCCGGATTAATTTCGCCTCCAATTAGAAAAAGTTTTGGTATAAGCGGTGTCTTTTGGGTTTATTCTATTCTTACAATTATTACAATCGCAATTGTCGCAATAATATTGACTAAGAAAGCAATGAAAGATGCTGAAAAAGAGGCAGGAGAAAAGGATAAAATTGAAAAAGATGAAATTGAGGCTCTTCCCTTAAAAGAAAAAATGAAGTATTATTTGAAAAATTTCCCATTAAGAGATTTACGATTTCTCTTTTTTATTTTCATATTGATCCCTGTGCAAACTCTATTTGCACACAATTGGTTAACACTTCCTCAATATTGCAATCGTGCATTTACCGGAATTGTAAGTGAAAATTTTGAATTCTTTGTGAACTTTAATCCCATCTTAATTTTCATTTTAACACCGATGGTTGCAGCACTTACCGCTAAAAAGAACGCTTATAAAATGATGATTGCCGGAACACTGGTGATGGCGTCTCCAACATTTATACTTGCACTCGGACCTAATATTTATACACTTTTCGGTTACTTAATTATTATGACCATAGGCGAGGCGATGTGGCAGCCCCGCTTTTTACAATGGGTTGCTGAAATTGCCCCGAAAGGTATGACCGGAATTTATATGGGAATCGGGCAGTTCCCATGGTTTTTAACGAAAGTTGTTACTAGTTTATATTCAGGTTGGTTTTTAATGAACTATTGCCCCGAGGGTGTTTCTCCAACGGAAATGAATACCGAAACAATGTGGTTGATTTATGGTTTCATTGCTATAATAAGTCCGATTGGATTATTTCTATCAAGAAAATGGATGTTAAAAGGATTTAAAGTTAAAGCTTAACAGCAAGGTTTATAATGATTTACGATAAAATTGAAAATGCTGATAAATATTACCCTATCAGTAATCTTATTGAAAAAGGATTGAGATATCTTCAGTCAACAAACTTTTCAAAAATTGAAGATGGCAGTTATGAAATTGTCGGTAAACGTCTTTTTGCAATTGTAAGTTCTTACGTTACAAAGGATGTATCTGAAACAGTCTGGGAATCACACAAAAAATATATTGATATACAATTTGTGTTTTCCGGTAATGAAAGAATAGGTCACATCAATATTAAAGATACTGAAATCACTCAGGGATATGATGAAGGGAAAGATTTCGCTTTATACAAACCGGGGAAGAATTACTTCGATCTTGAGCTAAATCAATTTGCAATATTTTTTCCGTGGGATGTTCATAGTCCGGGAAATTTCATTGAGAAGTCCTCTGAAGTTAAGAAAGTTGTTGTAAAAGTTAGAGTAGAATAGTTTTAATGAGTCAGGTAAATTATTCTTAAAACATGGAGATCATCATAACTAACTTCTGAATTGAATTTATCAAAAATAGGTCGGAGTTTTTCAGTCCCTTCCCGACTGAATTCCATGAAAATCTTTTTCTGCACATCTTCTGAAGCTGATACTAATTTCTGTAAACCGTCTACACGCAACTCGAATCCTTCAAGCAGATATTTGTGCAGATGTGAAATTATTGTAGATGTTTTGATATCGAATTTTTTTGTTAAATCATGAACAGAGTTTCCTTCATTATAAGCATCGCCAATTTCAATATGTCTTGGCTTGGTTTCAGCCCTTTCCTTAATCTTTTGAAGTTTTAGTTGCTCCCGCTGTCCGGTAATTTTGTATTCGACACAATAAAGTTTAATCATCGCTAAAAAGATTTTTCCATATTGTTGAAATTTCACTTCCCCAACTCCTGAAATACTTAACATCTCTTTCTGTGTTTGAGGAAAATAGATTGCCATTTGAGCAAGTACCTTATCAGAAAAGATCATATACGGTGGAATATCCTGCTGTTCAGCAAGTTCTTTCCTTTTCTTGCGTAATAATTCGAATAGTTTCTGATCGTATGCCTGCTCAGGTTCTTTAATTTTCTTTGCTGCTTCTTCACCAACCTGGATTAATCCAAAAACCTTCTCCTTATTTTGAAGAACATCAGCAGATTTTTCTGTTAATCTTAGGCTGCCAAATTCCTCATCTCTTATAAGTAATCCCTTATTAATAAGATGCTGCGAAATTATCATCCATTCTTTTTTTGAATGGTCTTTGCCGATACCATATACAGAAAGTTTGTCGTGATTATTTGCAAATACTTTTTCAGCTTTACTTCCGGTAAGTACGTCAATGATATGATGAGCTCCGAAAATTTCACCTGTTCTTTTTACTGCAGATAAAAACTTTTGAGCTCTTATTGTTAAGTCTTGTAAATCTTTTTGTTTGGTTAGACAGATATCGCACATCCCGCAAATTTCAGTATTATATTCCTCACCGAAATAAGTTATTAGTGGAATTCTTCTGCAAACTGAAGATTCAGCAAATTTCACAATTGCATGCAAATGTTTCTTGGCAACTGTCCGTTCTAACTCGCTCTCCTTTTGATCAATAAAATATTGTATCTTATTTATATCAGAATAACTGAAAAGCAATAAACATTCCGAAGTTAACCCATCACGTCCCGAGCGACCGATTTCCTGATAATATGATTCAATATTTTTGGGGAGATTGTAATGGAGTACAAACCTTACATTCGACTTATTTATCCCCATCCCGAATGCAATTGTTGCAACAATAATTTGGACTTTATCTTTAATAAATAATTCTTGGTTTTTGTGTCGCTCACTGTCGGATAATCCCGCATGATAAGGACGTGCTTGAAATCCATATAGGTTTAATTGTTCAGAAAGCGTATCTACCTGTTTACGTGAAAAGCAATAAATTATCCCCGATTGATTTTGATAGTTTTTTAGAAATGCTAAAGTCTGTTGAAGCGCATCGGTTCTTATATCAACTCTTAATAATAAATTTTCTCTATTAAAACTTGCAATGAATTTTGCTGATTTTTCAAAACCAAGTGATTTTTGAATATCCTCCTGAACTCTTGGTGTTGCAGTAGCTGTTAATCCAACAAATACTGCATGAATAAACCTTTTGCGTAAACCACCGAGTTGCCGATATTCAGGTCTAAAATCATGTCCCCATTCTGAAATACAGTGTGCTTCATCAATAGTTAAACAATCAACTTTTAACCCGTCAAGCATTGCAAGAATTTCTTCTTTTAGAAGTGATTCCGGTGCGATGTATAAGATCTTCGACTTACCTGATTTAATTTGGTTGAGATTAGCCTGATACTCAATATTTGTAATAGCACTATTAAGTATTACAGCATTTACACCATGCTGTTTTAATTGTTGTACTTGATCAGTCATTAAAGAGATTAGAGGTGAAACAACAACAGTAACTCCTTCGAAAATGAGTGCGGGGATCTGATAACAGATTGATTTGCCAACACCTGTCGGCATAATAACAAGGGTATCTTTTTTTTCAAGAATATGGTCAATGATTTCAGCCTGTAATGGTCTAAATGTATCATATCCAAATACTTTTTTAAGTACTTGTATCGGAGTTGTTAGCATCGGAACAGATTCGCCCTTGTAAATGTAAAATGTCAATTAGCTGAGGTTTAAAGTCGTAATTTTTTGAATAAAACTCTACAATTATTTTTATTTTTATGTAACAATAAAAAAAATATAATGGATGAAATTACCCTCAAGACCAGAATTGCAAAATTAGAGAAGAAATCCGAGTCACTTCAGAATTTAAGTAAAAAGATTTCCTACTTAAGACTGTTAGTTTTTACAGTTGGATTAACCGTAGCTCTTCTTTTGTATATTCTAAAACTCGAAGTATACGCATACTCTTCATTTTCCTCTATGATAATTCTGTTTTTAATCATTTCTCATTTCCACTCGAAAATAGATAGAGCAAATGAGCGGTTTAAAAAATGGATTGAAATACATAAAGCCCATCTGTCTAGGATGAACCTCGATTGGGAAAACATACAAAAGATTACCCTTCCGGAGGAAATTAAAATTGACCCGATTGAATCCGACATCAATATTTCAGGCGATCAATCATTACTTCAACTACTCGCCTCTTTTATTACAACTGATGCCATATTGTTGTTAAGAAAATGGTTAGTTAATAATAATCCATACATTGATGAGATTTCTAAAAGACAAAATCTGATAAGGGAACTCATTCCCAATCAGAGATTTCGCGACCGATTGATTCTTAATGGTTTTAGTTACTTAAAAAAGAGTTCACAATTACCAAACCTGGAGAAATGGACAGGATCAACTATTTCAATTAAGCAGATTAATCTCTACTTGATTGGTTTAACTTTTCATGCAATCTTAACTTTAACACTCTTCATAATCAACCTAACTTTTGGTGTATCGACTTACTGGACAATGTCACTGCTGGTTTATTTGGCAATTTATTTTTCCGGAAATAGAATTATTAAAGATTTAATTGATGAAACATCTCAGCTAGAAAAAGAATTCGGCAAACTGAGTTCAATCTTTACATATCTAAAAAAAGCTAAATTGAATAACGCTCCCGAAATTTCCAAACTTATTTTACCCTTCAAAATTAAAGGAGAAAACCCTTCCGACTTACTTGAAAAAGTTTCATTTCTTTCAAAAGTAATTCAATTGAGAGGAAACGGATTTGTTTGGTTTTTGTTGATTGTTTTGTTTCCTATCGATTATGTAATTGCTTATAGACTTAATTCACTAAAGAAGAAAATTAATTTCCATCTTGGAGAGTGGATTTCTATCTGGCATAATTTAGAAGCACTCTCATCAATCGCGAATTTCGCGGTTTTGAATAAGGATTACACTTTCCCCACTTTTAGTAATAACGTAAGTGAAGTAATTTTTTCATCTCAAAAGATTTCACATCCTCTAATCAAAAAAGAAGTAAAAATAAAAAACGATTTCACCATCTCGGGGAAGGGAAAAGTCGCATTAATTACCGGCTCGAACATGTCAGGCAAGAGTACATTTTTAAGAACAGTAGCTATCAATCAAGCACTTGCAAAAGCGGGTTCAGTTGTTGATGCCGATTATTTTCAGACTTCCATCTTTAGATTATTTACTTGTATAAAGGTGAGTGACTCTGTAACTGACGGTATTTCATATTTTTATGCTGAAGTAAAAAGATTAAAAGTATTGTTAGATGAGCTGAATAAGAGAGAAGATATTCCGGTTTTATTTTTTATAGATGAAATTTTCAAAGGAACTAATAACAAAGAACGTTTAATTGGAAGTAAGTCATTTATCAATAAAATTGTTGGTGATAATGGAATTGGATTTATATCAACACATGATCTTGATTTGGTTCATTTAGAAGATGAAAATAAATTTGTTACAAATTATCACTTTAAAGAAGAAATCAGAAATGATCGAATGGTATTCGATTATTTAATTCATCGTGGACCATGTCCAACCACAAACGCTTTGAAAATAATGGAATTGGAAGGATTGCCTATAACGGAGAATTAATCGAATGATGTGTTAAGGATTATATACAAAAACTGTGCTTATGTTAATTTGATAAGATGGATCTGTTTTGGGGATTAACAGCCAGAATACTTTTTCTCTATTAATCGGATTACAATTTCCGCTGCTAACAATTCCTATGTTAAACTGATAAATTTTCTTCGTGGTTATTTTTTTTGCCTCAATCACATATTTAACTTCTTGACATGCATCTGTTCTAGCATTTACTCCAATCAAGGTATTTTCCAAAAAATCATACTGAGGAGGTACGCAAGTTCCCATCCATTGATACACATAACTTTGTTGATATATATTTAATGCTAGTGTCTGTTGTTGTTCAATGGATAAGTCGGGATTTTCCTGTTTTACTGTGGTGAGAATTCGTTCGTAATATTCATCTAATTTCTTTTGATGTTTTTCGTAGAGAAGACTATCATATTTTTCTTTAGAGTTGATTACAATTTTAAAACCATCTTCAATATAAATTGGACTAATACAACTGACAAAAACCTTTTGATACTCAATTTCTTCAAATGCATCGGGTTCATTAATGTTGCAGCTATTGAATACGAACATTAATAAGAATGACGAAATCCAAATTACTATCGGAAATAGTCTTCCTAGCATCACACACCCCAACGACAAAAGTTTAACTAAACAATTAGTTATTTTTTTTATTAGCTCCGTGGCAATCAATGCAAAGTTGTTTTTCATAGGAAGAACCTAAATCAACTGGATGAATAAAATTCATTCCTTCAAAAGATAATAGTTTTCCTTCAACCGGTAGTTCTTGATGAAGAATAGTATGGCAAACATTACAATCATTCGAAATCACTTTACCATTATCGCTGACATGGTTGCCATCGTGGCATCTGAAACAACCATTACTATATGTATGTCCCAAATTTACGGGATATCCTCTCCAACTAACTTGCATTTCGGGGAAGTAATTTCGTGAATAGATTTTTTTTACTTCTTCAATAGCTTTATTTATTTCATCCTTTTTTGTTTTAATTAAATCAGGATAATTAAGTGAGTAGAAATTATTAATGAACATTCTAATACTATCGAGTGCAATATCTTTTCTGGAATATGGATTTTCCAAAGCTTGAACTGCAACACTTTTAATAAAAGGTAACGACTCATCAATTCGACTTGAAGCCATGTAAAGATTCACCATTTTGTCCGGTTGATTGAAAACATGAGCAGGTCGGTTATGACAATCGATACAATCCATTTTTCTTAATTCATTACGGTTCAATTTAGAAACATCAAATTTTGCCTTTTTATCTTTATATACAGTCACTTCACCTTTAAGATTTGTTGCTTCGATGTAGGGGATTTCAGCTCGGCTATGGTCTCCTGTGTAATACATTATTTCGTTTGCAATATTCATATGATAATGAATACCTGAAGCATTACCAAGTTCAACATTTCCACCACCTGTTTTTAACAGCATAGTTAAATTTGATTTAGTATTGTTTTCATCAGAAAGATAATAGACGTAATCTACCTTCTTTTCACCAAAGAAATGTTTAGGCCAATGACATTGCTCGCATGTTTCTTGAGCCGGACGAAGATTTTCTATTGGAGTAGGAATTGGACGGGGAAATTTATTAAACAAAACAGAATATACTTGATAAGAACCTGAAATTTTTGCTTTTACAAACCAATCTGCTCCTGAGCCGATATGACACTTTGCACAACCTACGCGTGAATGAGCAGAGTTAAGATATGCAACATATTCTGGCTCCATTACTGTGTGGCAAACTGTTCCGCAGAACTCATCGGAGTCGGTATATTCAAGTGCTTTAAAACTTCCAAATGCAGAAAAAACTAAAAGCAGAATTGTACCGACTGTAAATATTGTCGCTGAGATTCTATGCTTTGGATCGTTAAGATCAATTAAAGGAAATTTCCTCTCAATTGTCTTTCCTTGTAATTTAAGCCTATGTTCACGGAAAATTCCAAAAGCGATTAATATTAAACCAATAATTAAAAACCCAGGAAGAATCACGAATGTAACAATTCCCATATATGGTTTTGACTGCTCGGCAGTCAATTCAATTACCATCAAGAAAAGTACTAACCCAAAACTGACAGAAGCGAGTATCGCTCCAACTAGAGTGATGGGATTATAAAAAGAGGGGGGGAATTTATTCTTCATGCTTTACAAACACTTTCTTTTTGCTTCAAAAATAAGTTTGCGTTGTTGTCATTAAAGACCGGTTTACCAATCTGATAAACCGGTTAAATAAATCTTGAATATTTTATTTATTATTTTCTGAATCTTCTTCTTGAGCTTTTCGCGCTTTGATTTCTTCAAGCTCTAAAGGATGATCTTCAGCCATTTCTTCTTCGGTAAGAGTTCCTTTAATCCAGGCTAAATTCATCGGATAGCTATCCGGATTAAAGATCACAAAGTAAATATGCCAGATTAGTATTGATAAGAATGCGAGCCACGCTTCATAATAGTGAATAACTCTCGCAATATCCCAACCAAGTTTTGTAAAGATTCCGATAAAAGTATTATCAAACCACATTACAAATCCGGTTATGGTCATTACAATCGTCCCCCATATAAGAGCCAAATATTCAGCTTTTTCGATGTAGCTGAATCTTCCGAATTGTGGTTTATCTTTAGTTAACCCAAGATTATATCTTAGATTTCCGGTTGCATCAGTAACATCTTTCCATCGCGGCAACATATCTTTGAATAACTCTCTTCCTCTTACCGTAAAGGAAATATAGAAGACGTGATAAAGACTAACGGCAACCATCACCACTGCTGATATTCTATGTAATAAACTTCTTAATTCGAATGCATTTGGAATGTATTCACGAATATATCTAACCCACCATGCATCCGGGAAACGGAGCATAAAACCGGTAATTACTAATAAGAAGAAACTAACCATCAGCGTAACATGCTGGAGTCTTTCGGCTTTAGTCATTCTTACATAAAGTTCTTTACCAAATTTATGATGAGGAAGAATTCCGCGACGAACTTTTAATTTGTTAACAGATTTTCTGAAGAAATCCAACAAATTGTGGAAGAACATTCCACCGATTGTTGCTATTATTAATAAAATATAAGCATTGGCAATCCAGTATAACAACGGGTCTTCTTCTTTTCCCATAGTAACGTGAACTGTTCCAACTGCGAAATTATCATTTGCCCCGGGATGACACTTACCGCATGTTACAGCGAGATTACTTTTATGAATCATCGAAGTTGGATCACTTGAAGATTTAATATTATGAACTCCATGACAACTTCCGCAATTAGCAACTTCTGCTGAACCGCCTCTCAATGCAAGTCCGTGATAACTATCTGTAAATGTTTTAAATCGATCAGCTGATATCCCGTATCGTTCTGATAATTTAACCGAATTATGACATGGTGAACAGACCTGTGATGAAACATTTTTAAAGGCTACGGGTGAATTCGGATCGTTATGTTTAAGTATATTATGCTCACCGTGACAATCAGTACAAACAGGAGAAGCCATATTTCTTTTTGTTACTGCAACACCATGAACACTCTCCGCATATTCTTTTGCAATAGTTTCATGGCACTTAGCACAAGTTTGAGGGACATTCATTTTAAAAACTGATGAAACCGGATTAGTCCCTTTTTCAATTTCGTGTGAACGATGGCAATCTACACAATTTGCAGATTTTGCATTTCCACCTAATAACGCTTTGCCATGCACGCTATGTTCGTATGCCATTATAAAAGCATCTGTTGAAGCGATTCTGTTTCTTACATCCGGATTATCAAGGTGACAAGAAAGGCATAATTCCTCTTGAGCAATTTTAACTTTTAATGTATCACGTCCGGCAGCAAAAGTAATTGGAGCCTTATGGCAAGTAATACAATTTGGGGCACCTTTAACTCCTGCATTTAATGCACGGAAGTGATCTGAACTTAAGAAAGCTTCCCCCTGATCTTTATGGCATTTAATACAGGTTTCTGAAACATTTGTTTTGTTGAAAGGAGAGTTATCAGATTTAGTTGACACAACAGTGTGAGTACCATGGCACCCCTTACAAGATATATCAGGAGTTCCGTTGGAACCTTTTGCTTTTAATAATTGAGGATGAAATGAATGTTTTGCCCCTGCATCTTTATGGCACGTTGTACAATTAATCGGTTCGATTTTTTCCTTATGTGGAATTTCTTCAGGATCAAATCCGGTATGACAGGATACACAATTTAATTTTTTATGAACAGAATTTTTTAAATGGGCTTCGTTAACATAAATGGATACGGTTTTACCCTTTTTATCCATCGTCATTTCGTTATCACTATGACAACTCAAGCAATCTTCATTTGATTGTGCAAATAAAGATGAAGACGATATAAATAAAGCAATAATTATTGAAATAATAAATTTACTTTTATGCTGAAGGTGTTCGGAAAGGGGTTTCCTTAAATCTTCGATTTTCATAATCCCTCTAGATAAGAAACAAATTGTGTAAAATAAATTTTTAATTGCAGCATTTTCTATTGTTGATACTTTTTAACCAGGTCGTTAACTCAATAAGTTCTACATCGCTCCCTTTAAATAATACGGGATGCAATTTGTTGTTAATCTTTTCACTCTTTTTTAGATACTTAACTAATAAATCTGAATCTTGAATGCTGCTCACTACTGACAAATCAATTGAAGTATTCTTTTTTAATTTGACTTCAATATCTTCGGCTTCGATAGAATGACATGAGTTACATTTTAACTCTATGAAAATCTTTTTACCTGTTGTAACTTCATTTGAGACATCGGCATATGCCATTCCATATAATACAATAATAACAAAAACAAACATTAGATATGGAAAAAATATTCTATTCATTTATAACCTTTATTTGGGGATTTTTAGTCTGAAGTCAACTCAGATTCAAAAATAGTGCCATTGGTTTATTATTGCTAAAAATTCACTATTCCACTCAAAGTCAGGATAATATCTCACTAATGAGAAAGGCATATTCCGAAAAATGGTATATAATAGTTGAATTAATTATCAATTATGAAACCTATGTAAATAAATTCATCAATCATAAAAAATACTACTCGGGGAAGACGTTATTCAAAGATCAGTGGCAAAAGGCTGTGTGATGCGAAGTAAATTATAAAATAACTGCCTAAAGTAATAAGCGGGAAATTCGATAATCATGTTAGAATTGGTTTTTAACATTACTAATCATTTTAAAATCGGTAATTAAAATAAAGTAATTTTTTATACCTTCATTTTTTCGTTTTCGTTTTTTTTGTAATATTTGTCCGGTGATTAATTTTAATTCTGAAAAATTCAACTATACATTAGAAACTATACAAAGGAGCTTATTATTATGTCAATCGATTTTTATTCACTCGATGATAATTCTTTGAGCGAAGAAAAAAAAGATGAGTTATTTTATAATTCAGAAATTCTTGAATCTTCTTCCGATAATTATTTTGAAAATCTGAAACTCTCCTTATCACCACTCAAAAGCAGTGATGACGACGATTTATCCGATGATGATGATTTTGATGATGACGATGACTTTGATGATGACGATGATTTTGACGATGATGATGACAAGGATGAAGTAAAAAAAGAAGTCTCACTTGATGATGATGAATTGGAAGATGAGTTTTATGAAGAAGATTTTGATTTCGATGAAGAAGATGATGATGATGAAGACGATGACTTCATTGAAGATGATGAAGAATTCGATGACGACGATTTTTAATTTGGCGCTTTATTTTTAATTGTTCCTAATTTGTTTTTAATACTACAAGTTAGGAACATTTTTTATTTAAAAATTACATCATAATTTTCTTTATAAGTTTTGCTCTTCTGACCTTCACATTAGATAGCTTTATTGATTTTTCAATCCGTTCAACTGCTGATTCGATTTTATTTTTTCTATCAGTAAATAGTTCTGCTATGAGATCTCCTTTGGTAACTTTGTCTCCTAATTTCGGATAAAAAATAATTCCCGCTTTGGGATCAATGATATCTTCTTTAGTTTCTCTTCCTGCACCAAGTTCTAAAGCAGCTAAACCTAATTGATAGGTATCAACCTCAGAAAAATAACCACTCTTAACAGCCCTCAGTTGATGCTTATGTTTAGATTTTGGATACTTATTGGGGCTCGTTAAAACTGATGTATCGCCGCCTTGCAGTTTAACCATCTCAACAAACTTGTCGAATGCTTTGCCGTTTTTGACCAATTCAACCGAAATAGCTTTCCCCTCTTCTATAGATCCTGCTTTTCCACCAAGATAAATCATTGCGCCTGATAGGATAAAACTTAATTCACACAGATCCGGGACAATTTTTCCCTGTAAGACCTCAACTGATTCGAATACTTCAAACCAGTTTCCGATATAATTACCGAGTGGTTGGTTCATATCTGTAATTAAAGCTATTACTTTTTTGTCGAATGCTTTAGCAGTATTCATCAAAGATTGAGCAAGAGCTATTGAATCTCTTTGCCTCTGCATAAATGCACCACTTCCGGTTTTCACATCAAGGACAAGCCCATCAATTCCTTCTGCAAGTTTTTTGCTCATTATACTTGCGGTTATAAGTGGAATCGATTCAACTGTAGATGTTACATCGCGCAGAGCATAAATCTTTTTATCGGCAGGAGCAATCTCTTTTGTTTGACCGATTAAGACAGCTCCACATTTTTTAATAACTCTTTTATACTCGTTAAGATTTAGGTCTGTTCTGAAACCGGGAATTGCTTCAAGTTTATCAAGTGTCCCGCCGGTGTGTCCGAGACCGCGTCCGGAAATCATGGGGACATTGATACCTGTTGCAGCAACAATGGGGGCAATTATTAATGATGTTTTATCACCAACTCCTCCGGTCGAATGTTTATCGATCTTCATTCCATTTATAGAATCAAGATTTATAACTTTTCCGCTATAAAGCATAACTTCTGTAAGAATTGCTGTTTCATCGGTGGTCATTTCATTGAAATAAACAGCCATCAGAAAAGATGCGAACTGATAGTCGGGAATTTTATTTTTTGTATATCCTATAACCAAATACATCATCTCGTTTTTGGTTAATTCTTCGCCGTTTCTTTTTTTTCTGATTAGCTCTGCTACATTCATTTTACTTCTTTCCAATAATAATATAAAGGGTTAATACTATTTGACAAAAAACTGCCACAAATCCAAGAGGATTAAAAAATTTCCAAGAATAAAATGAGATAAAGAAATTCCTAATAAAGTCGGAGTTCTGAAATAGAGCCAACCCCATATATAACTTGTTATTACGGCTACTGCCGATAACTCGAGGGAGTAAAAACTATGCACCAGTCCGAATATCATTGCGGTTAAAGTAATTGACCAAAATGCCTGATTCTTAATTAATATAAAACGATTTACAGAACTCTGGAAAACACCTCTTGCAATAAACTCTTGAACAGGAGCTACTATAGCATAAGCCATAAAAGTCCAATCAATAGTATTCAAATTAAAAAATGAGGAGTTTCTAAAACTTTCAGTAAAAAACATCATGTAAAGTTTGACTGCTGAAATCAGTATCATAACAAGGATTGTAACTTGCATACTTTCGGAAATTGATTTTCTCCAATTGTTAAAATTTATTCCGAATTCAGCTAAAGGGAATTTTGTTCGTTTGATTAATAAAACAGCAATAACAACAAGTATTATTGAAAAACCGATATTTACACCACTATTAATTTGCGCTTTTATTGAGAGTAAATTTTCGGGAAGTTTGCTTACATAAGCGACTGCAAAAGTATAAATCGTTAAAAATATTGTAAACACAATGAAAATAAATCCGAAATGTTCACGTTTAGTCATTTCATTTTGTAATTCTTTGTTTTTTTGTTTCACAAGTTGAAGTTGATTTTCGAGATGAATTTCGCGGGCTTCGAGTTTTACTGCCATTAATGAAAATGTTTCGGCAAGAAGGGCAATCTCCTCCGGGTTATTATCGGGATCAGTATATCGAATTAATTCTTCATTATTTTCGTAAACACCCTCATAAATACGATGAGCATATTCGGTAATTTTGTTGATAGGTTCAACAATATCCGTTTCCATCTTGTCCCCCGACAATTTGTTTGTAGTTTTCCCGCAATATTTTTATATGGTGAAGTTCGTGTCCCGCAAGCATGAATAATAATGCATTTACAGAAACTACTTTTTCGCTCGCAATTCCATGACGCGATAATTGTTCATTATCAAATGTACTGAACAGAGCGATATTGGAATTACGTAATCCTTCATATTCATTCGATAAATTTTTTAGCGATCTTAAATTGAATTTCCCATTTACCACATAATCATCTTGTTCAAAACCGGGGAGTTTTTTCTGTTCACCCCGAGAAATTGACAAAGCCCTATAGGAAAAAACTCTCTCCGTATCAATCATATGACCCAAAACTTCTTTTATACTCCACTTCCCCTCGGCATACGAAAATAATGCTTGCTCTTCTGATAGTGAAGAGATAAAATCTAATATAATTTTCTTTTGTAATGACAATTGTTCAATAATATCTAATTCATCAGGAAGATAATCCATATAAGTTTGATAAAATTTATCATACTCGCTGATATTAGGTTTTGTAAATACTTTAGCTTTCACTATTCCCAGATTTTTACTTCATTTATTCCTTCAGAAGAAATAACACCTCTGAACATACTCTTTGTATTATACATTATCGAATAATCTCCAAATTTGTTAATAGCAATTACACCTCCATCGTTTGGAACTAAAACTTTATTTATTAATTCATCGACAGCATCATTAAGGGAAACACCTTTATATTCAATCAGCTTCGAGATTGATACCGCAACACTATTTTTAATAAACTTTTCTCCCCAGCCGGTTGCAGAGACTGCACAAGTATTGTTATTTGCATAAGTGCCCGCCCCAATAATTGGGACATCCCCAACCCGTCCGGGTCGTTTCATCATCATTCCCCCTGTTGACGTCGCTGCTGCAAGATTTCCATGTATATCAAGAGCTACGGCTCCAACTGTCCCTTTTTTCTCTTCACTAATTTTCTTTTTCAACTGTTGCCATTTTTCATTTTGCGAGTGGATAAAAAAATAAGATGAATCGACTCTCTCAACTTTCATTTCATCTGCGAATCTTTCTGCACCTTCTCCAATCAGTAAAACATGCGGAGTTTTTTCGGCTACCAATCTTGCTAGTGAGATGGGATTTTTTATAGTCGTAACACCGGCTATTGCACCTGCTGAAAGATCTTTCCCATTCATTATGGCTGCGTCCATTTCAACCGTTCCATCCGATGTTAAAACTGAACCTTTTCCCGCATTAAAATTTGGATGATCTTCTAAATAATTGACAACTTTTTCAACTGCGTCTAAAGATGTTCCGCCGTTGGCAAGAATTGATTTACCAATCTGTAATGCATTATTAAGTCCATCAAGATATTCTTGTCTTAAACTTTCAGGAATATCACGCGGAGTTGCACCTGCGCCACCGTGAATTACCAAAACAAATTTTTTGTCCTCATTATTTCCTTGTGAAAAGGATTGAAATACTAATAACAGAGAAAGTAAAAACGTCAATAAATATTTTTTCATTTCGATTCTTCCGATATAATTAATTACTTATTATTCTGTTTAAATAACATTATAAAATATTTTATTGTCTCGTCGAGTCCCTCCAACAAATCGAACTTCGGAGAGAAAGACAATTTTTCTTTAGTCTCATCAATTGAGGCTAAACTATGTTTTATATCACCCGGGCGAACTTCTTTGTAAATGATTTTGCTGCTGCTTTTAGTTAAACTTAATACCATTTCAACGAGTTTGTTGATTGAAATAGAATACCCGTTTCCAACATTGAAAACACCAGACAAAGATTCATTTGTAACGGCTAAAACATTTGCTTGAACAACATCTTTTACATACACAAAATCTCTTGTTTGTTCCCCATCTCCATAAATAACTATATCCTCATTCTTTAATGCAGATGCAACAAAAATAGGGATAGCAGCGGCATACTGGCTTTTTGGATCTTGCCGTGGTCCGAATACATTAAAATAACGTAGTGAAGTTGTATTGAGGCCAAAACTTTCAGTATACATTTGAAGATAATATTCGCCGTCAAGTTTTGTTATTCCGTAAGGAGATTTTGGTTGAGGTTTCATGTCAGTATATTTTGGTGACTCCGGATTATCCCCATAAACAGCGGCTGAACTGCTATGTACAATTTTTTTTACATTATGTTTTTTGGCGGCTTCAAGAATATTCAACAAGCCAATTATATTTATTTCTACACATTCATACGGATTCATTACAGATTCGGGGACAGAAATCATAGCAGCAAGATGATGGACATAATCTGTTCCTCTTAGCAATTGATCGACTAATTTTTTGTCGGTTATACTTCCATTAATAAACGTAACATTCGATAATGATTCAATATTTTTTTTATAACCGGAACGAAGATTATCCAGCACAATAACTTCTGCATTTTGATTTGACCAGTATTCGGCGATATGGCTTCCAATAAAGCCGGCACCTCCTGTAATAACTATTTTCTTTTTACTCAATATTTTTTACTCCTTCCAATTTATTCGAACTTTGACCAAAATTCTTGTGATTTCATATCAGATAAAAAAGGAAATTTAGACCTCGCCTCATTCACTTCTTCATGAGAAATTTCGGATTCTATTACCCCCTCATTTTCTTCCAGATGGATTAGTCTTTCTCCCAACGGATTATAAACCGAACTGAAACCATTATACTTTCCCTTCGGATCATTTCCGGTTCGATTGACTCCCGCTACATAACATAAGTTTTCGATTGCCCGTGATTTAAGAAGAGTATTCCAATGTTCAATTCTCGGAACAGGCCAATTTGCTATATTAATTATCAGATCAACCCTTTTGCGTCCATAAAATCTATACAATTCCGAAAAACGGAGGTCATAACAGATACTTAATCCAACCGAGTAACCTTCAATTTCTGTTATTATAGGTTTCTCCCCGGAATTGTAATGTTTATTTTCATCAGAAAAAGAGAAGGGATGAATTTTTCGATAAACAGATTTTAGTTTTCCCAGTCTATCGATATGCAGAAGTGAATTATAAAAGGTATCTCTGTTTTGCTCGATTAATCCTGCGATAAGATTAATATTTAATGATTTGGCTAGATTTGAAAAAAAAATGAATGTTTCGCCATTCTGAGGTTCGGCTAATTCATCGGTTGCCATCGAAAACCCTGTTAAAGTCATCTCAGGAAGGATTAGTAAATCCGAATCACCTGAAACGGCATCAATCATTTTCAATATTTTAATGTGATTAGCTGATTTGTCTTCCCAAAGAGGGTTATATTGTAATAACGCGATCTTCATAGAATTTGTGACCTGACTCGCTTCTTTGTTATTAAAAACTTTTTGTTAATGAAAGATAATTAATATTTTTATCACAATTTTCACCAATTATTTGCCATCTGACAAAAGTTGATTCTCATTTAATAGAATTGTGTTGAAAATGTATTCTTGATTCTGAAAAATATGTTGATATTTTAGCCAATAGAGTTATTTTTTTTTATGTAAACGGCTCGATTTTTTTTGGTTTACAATTTGATATAAAATACATTAGAAAATTAATAAACTAAACACTCGGTGAAACCATGACAAAACAATTACTTCTCGCAATTCTTTTTATTGTCGGAATAAATTATTCCTCATTCGGACAAAATTATTATTTGGGCGTTGGAACTGAATCCGATCCTCAAAACACTTCATGCGCATCATGCCATAAAACTGACGGAATTGCAACTCCGGTTTATAACCAATGGAAGAACACCCGTCACGCAATAGCACAAGATGTTGTTACTAATCCTTTTTACGGTTATGATTGCTTAAAATGCCACAACACAGGTTGGGACCCTAATACAGTAAACTATGGAGCAGATGAATATGTAATAAAAGATACAACTGCAACTCCAAATTATGTTATTACTGATCAAACAAATTGGAACAGAGTTAAAAATGTTGGATGCGAAAGTTGTCACGGAGCAATGGGAACAGCAGATCGGAATTTAGCTTTCTCTCACTGGTTATTCGGAACTCAAAATAAACCTAATTATGCCGCTCAAGTTTGCGGTGATTGCCACCAGGACTCTCATCATCCTTACATGGAAGAATGGAGTTCCTCACTTCATGCAATGTCAGCTAACCAAGCATTTATTGTAAATAATAAAAGATGCGTTAAATGTCACGTTGCACAAAACTTTGTAATGTATGCAAAAGATCCAGAAAATTACAGAGATACGATATTAGTTACAGGTGCAGACATTCAACCGTTAACTTGCGTAACATGTCATGATCCACATGCTAATAATCATCCCGGACAATTACGCTTCGCAACTACACAATCAACCTCGATTTGCGATAAATGTCATACTTCAGGAATTGATACCGTTGACGTTAATGTAGTTCCTCATCATGCAACATCAGAAGCTTTTGATGGTTCTCTTAACTTTGGTTATAGATATCCAGGACAAACATATCAAAATTCGGCTCATACTTTTGCTATACAAAACAGATGTGTAACTTGTCACGTAATGTCTTCACCTTATGTTGCCGGCGGAACAGCTAAAACAGGGCATACATTTGAGCCAAGAGTTGAAGCATGTAAACAGTGTCATAATGATTATTACACAGCAGTAGATACTTCAAATCATTTAACCCGTTTTGATTATCGTGGAATTCAATCAAGAACAGATAGTTTGATGAATGCTCTTTCTACAAAATTAGCAAATGCTTCAGGAGCAGATTCTGCAACATTAGCTTTTAAACAAGCAAATTATAATCTTCTTTCAGCTCAAGCTGAAGGAAGCCGCGGTATTCATAATACACGTCTTGTTCAGAAATTATTGCGTGATGCCTTAAATAATTTCGGACCTGTTGGTGTTGAAAATGAAATCAATTTACCGGTTAAATATGAATTATCACAAAACTATCCAAATCCATTTAATCCCATTACTCAAATAAAATTTGCTTTACCGGAAGCTGGTCAAGTTACACTTAAAATTTATGATGCTATAGGAAAAGAAGTCGGTCTTCTTGTAAGTGAGCATAAAGATGCCGGAACTCATGTTGTAAACTGGAGTGGTAAATCATTCGCCTCGGGTATTTACTTCTACTCAATTGAAGTAAATAATTTCAAGATGGTTAAAAAGATGTTGCTCGTCAAATAAGTAGTAATTAGTTTCTCAATTCAAAAGCCGTTCGGATTAAATACTGAACGGCTTTTTTATGTTATCCACATCAGTGTAATTTCCTTAAAGGCGATTCCACCCGACTTTACATGGCATGATATTTTTAATTTTTGGAATTAATTGAAATGCGGATTGGAAAATGTTTTACAATCTCTTGTCGACAAAAAATGTCATCTGAGATATTTACGAACTAACTTTACTCAAGTGAGTGGAAAACTTACGGGGATTAGTAATTTGTATAAAATGAGTCACTAAATAAAAACCTCAGAGATTTGGTTAACCTCTGAGGTTTAGTTTCTAATAAAATAATAGTTAAAGTATTATTACTTCGATAAATTCAATATATCAATTCACTCTAATAATAGTCACTCTTCTATTCTTCGATCTTCCGTCTGCGGTTGTATTATCAGCTACAGGATAATCTGGTCCCATTCCACGTACGGTAAATCTATTTGCATTTATCCCTTTAGAAATGAAATATTCCAGAACAGCTCCCGCCCGTGCAGCTGATAACTTTTTATTATTATTATATGAACCGGTATTATCAGTATGTCCTTCAATCATCCACTTTGAAGTTGGATCCATACGCATTGCTTTTACCAATTCATCCAATTCTGTATAAGCGCCGGGTAGAAGAGTCGACTTTCCAACGGCAAATGAAGCACCTGCACTAAGAACTACTTCTTTAGGAACTTCTTTTACAATTTCTTCTTTAACGATTGGGCATCCGTTTGCATCTACTTCGGTACCACGCGGAGTGTTTGGGCATTTATCTATATAATCAGGAACACCGTCTTTATCAGTATCAAGCGGGCAACCATCTTTATCTACCATTACTCCGATTGGAGTGTTTGGACATTTATCTATATAATCCGGAATACCATCATTGTCACTATCTTTCGGGCAACCAAATTCGTCAACCATGACACCTTTTGGAGTGTTCGGACAAATATCTAAGTAATCAGGAACTTTGTCATTATCGGTATCAATCGGACATCCTTTTTTATCGACTTTAACTCCTTCAGGAGTATCAGGGCAATCATCTTTATAATCAGGAATTCCGTCTTTGTCTGAATCTATCGGGCATCCAAAAAGATCAACTTTTACTCCTCGAGGAGTTTCGGGACACATATCTTTAGAATCCACAACTCCATCGTTATCACTATCAGCATCTCCAAAAAAAGCGAATGACAAACCAACTAATCCAGCAAGATATAAATCGCCACCGGTTCCTGAGACATAATCTTCAAGATAATCAGTTCTGCCAACATTTGCTGAACCGCTTAAATTCAAGGTCAAGTTATCAGTTAACAAAAACCTAAATCCAAGTTCGCCGTTTATGATAAGCTCGTTTTTCTTATATTTTCCAAGAACATTATTTGGTAAAAACTCTCCATTATCTCCTTTTGGATTAAACCATAAATAGGAAGCTCCCGCTGAAAAATAGGGGAAAACAACTTCACCTAGAGACAAAAGATAAACAAGGGATAATCCGGTGTACGTTAAATCGGTTCTTGTTTCTACAGGAACAAGAAGTTTATCTTTTCCCTTTAAATACCCGGCACCACCGGTTAATCTAATTCCGAACGCGCTTTTGGAATACATGGGGAGATAATATTCCAAAGAACCACGCCCTAAAAAATCGATTGCAAAATCTTTATAATCTAACAATCCGTATGTAGCTCCCCCTTCAAGCGAAAGTACCATTGTCCCTGTAAAAGGATGGAAAACTTTTTTCTTTGATGATTGGGGGATAATGAATGTAGAAAGGGCAAAAATGATAATTAGAAATAAATTTATTTTTCTTTTCATTGTTTCTCCTGTTTTTGAGGATCAAAAACTTCTGTATTATTATTCGAATTCAATAGGTTTTCGAATTGCAATTGTAATCAATTTTAAATTGTTATCAAAATAAATAGATTCTACAACGAAAATCTAAACAACATTTAATCAAAAATGATTCAACCAAAATTTAATAGACTCTAATTCATTTTTTTCTTTATCGAGTTCCATTTGAAGACGAGGTACAACGGACACGAGTTAGCACAGGAAGTACCGACTAAAATAAACCCAATCAAACCGATATATTTAAAATCACTCTCAACCCAAAAAAGCATTGAAATTAAAAGAAACCCTAAAACTCTTCTAATGATGCTATCCAAATTGCCGATATTCTTGATCATTACAACTCCTTATTTCTATTATATTCTCAGTAAGATGTAATTGATGAAGAAGGGTTTCAATTAATATCCTCGTTGAAGTACCTTTTTCAAATCTGATTTAATCATCAACTCTACAAGTAAACGGAAATCTGTTTTTGCTTCCCATCCTAATTCCCGTTTTGCTTTTGCAGGATTACCAATAAGCAAATCAACTTCAGTCGGACGGTAATAAGCAGGATCAACAGTTAAGACTACATCTCCAGGCTTAATATTTTTGTTGTAAATAAATTGTGTCTTCCCGAGATCTCCTAAAAATTCTTTTGCAGTATCGGAATTAAATTCTGCAACAACACCTTTTTCATTTTCGTCTTTCCCTTGCCATTCAAGTTTAATTCCGACTGAATTAAAAGAATTTTCTGCAAACTCGCGCACGGTTCTGGTTTCACCGGTTGCAAGAACAAAATCATCAGCTTTATCATGTTGAAGAATACGCCACATTCCTTCACAATACTCGGGGGCAAAACCCCAATCCCGCTTTGCATCAAGGTTTCCGAGTGACAATGAGTCTTGAATTCCGGCAAATATTCTTGAAACCGCACGAGTAATTTTTCTTGTTACAAAAGTCTCGCCTCGTCGTGGTGACTCATGATTAAATAAAATTCCGTTGCTCG
>JAGUXE010000171.1 GCA_020061995.1 Ignavibacteriales bacterium
AAAACACTCAAATTAACAACCAAATACAAAATTCCGGTAACTTTCCGAGCAGCTGGAACAAGTCTCTCAGGCCAAGCAATTTCTGATTCTGTATTATTAATAATCAGTAATAAATGGAATCATTTTAAATTATTAGATAACGCCAATAAAATATCTTTACAACCGGGTTTAATCGGGGGTTATGTAAATAGAATTCTTTTGCCATATAAAAAGAAAATAGGTCCTGATCCAGCTTCGATAAACTCTGCTATGATTGGCGGAATTGCTGCAAATAATGCGAGTGGCATGTGTTGTGGAACTGCTCAAAATAGTTACAAAACATTATTTAGTATGAAAATTGTTTTTCACGATGGATCTACACTTGATACATCTGATATGAACAGCCGCAATAGTTTTTTAATTGAGAATAAGAAATTAATTGAAGGTATACAAGAAATTTATTCGATAATTAATTCAAATTCTGTATTGAAAGATCGCATAAGACACAAATTCAAAATGAAAAATACGACCGGTTATAGCTTAAATGCTTTTGTCGATTATAATGACCCGATTGATATTATTCAACATCTTATGATAGGTTCTGAAGGGACTCTCGGATTCATCGCTGAAATTACTTATGATACAGTAGATGAACTCGAAGATAAAGCATCATCACTAATTATTTTCCCTACAATTGAAGAAGCGAGCAGGGGAGTCGCTAAATTGAAAACATGCAATGTTGATGCTGTTGAATTAATGGATAGAGCAGCCCTTCGCTCAGTAGAAAATAAAAAGGGTATGCCCTATTATTTAAAAGAATTGGAAAATAGTTGTGCAGCACTTCTAGTTGAGACGAGGGGGAAAAACAAAGAACTATTATACAATCAAATAGAAGAAATAAAAAATTCTCTCAAAAATGTCCCGACGGTTTTACCGATTGAGTTTACTGATATTCCTGAAGAATACTCAGCTCTCTGGAATATCCGTAAAGGATTATTCCCATCTGTAGGGGCAATGAGGAAAACAGGGACAACCTGTATTATTGAAGATGTAGCATTTCCGGTTGCGATGCTGGCGGATGCGGTAATTGATTTGCAAATATTATTTAAAAAGTATCAATATAATGATGCAATTATTTTCGGACACTCACTTGAGGGTAATTTGCATTTTGTATTTAATCAGGATTTTAATTCTGAAGAAGAGCTATTTCGTTATAGTAATTTTATGAATGAGGTTACCGAGTTAGTTGTCTCGAAATACGACGGCTCACTTAAAGCTGAACATGGAACCGGTAGAAATATGGCACCATTTGTGGAGTTGGAATGGGGAAATCAAGCTTACAGTTTGATGAAAGAAATAAAATCTCTCTTTGATCCCTATAATTTGTTGAATCCAGGAGTTATAATTAATGAAGATAAAAATATCCATTTAAAAAATTTGAAACCACTTCCTTCAACAGATCCGATTATTGATAAATGTATTGAGTGTGGTTTTTGTGAAGTCAATTGTGTTTCTAATGATTTAACCCTTTCACCGAGACAACGAATAGTGATTCTTCGTGAAATAGCAAGATTAGAAAAAAACAATGAAGATGTATTAAGATTAAATTCTTTCTTGAAATCAAAAGATTATTCAGTTAATCAAACTTGTGCAACAGATGGACTTTGCGCGGTTGCTTGTCCGGTTGGAATTGATACTGGCTCTATGATCAAAAAAGTCCGTTATTCTGAGAACTCAAACTTTTCAAAAAAAATAGCGATGTTAATTGCAAGAAATATGGACATCGTAACATCATTAGCAAGAGTTTCATTAAATGGTATTCATTACTTTCACAAACTTGTTGGTTCTGACACGATGGAGTATTTATCCACTTCGATTAGGAACCTTTGTTTGGGAAAAATTCCACAATGGAATAAATACATGCCTAAGGGTGGAAAATCATATCAAACAAAATCCAATAAATCATCCAAAAATAAAGTTGTTTATTTCCCAGCTTGTATTAATCGTGCCATGGGAGTTTCAGTAGATTATGAAAATGAAATTCCGCTGGTTTTGAAGACAATTTGTTTACTTGAAAAAGCCGATTATGAAGTGTTGATTCCTGATCATATTGATAATCTTTGCTGCGGAATGGCTTTTGCCAGTAAAGGGTTTAAAGAAGCAGGTGAACTAAAAGCTATTGAACTTGAAACCGAATTACTGCGAATCACTGAAAATGGAAAAATTCCTGTTTTGTGTGATATGAGTCCATGTCTTCATAGAATGAGGGAGACATTGGATAATAGATTATCACTTTATGAACCTGTGGAGTTTATTGCAGATTTTTTAATAGATAAACTCGAGTTTAACCAACTTGATACTACAATTTCATTCTTTCAAACATGTAGTTCAAAAAAAATGGAATTAAGCAAAAAAATTGAAATGGTATTGAACAAATGTGTTACTAATGTAATTGAAATTGAAAGCTCTTGTTGTGGATTTGCTGGGGATAGGGGGTTTACATATCCGGAATTAAACAAACACGGACTATCGGAAATTAAAGAACAAATTAATGGAAAATGTGAACATGGTTATTCAAATAGTCGAACTTGTGAAATAGGTTTAAGCCTTCACAGTGGGATTTTATTTAAATCGATTGTTTATCTGGTAGATGAATGTTCTAAACCTAAATCCGTTTCAAATTGGTGAATAATAGCAATTGATTCTGCTAGGGAAGAATATCAATATCAAAATCATTCAAAAAACTTATTTCAATTATTTGATTTATACTGGTATTTTTTTATGTTTGGAACTGAAAATTAGGAGGGCAGAATTCTCTTAATATTTCCTATGTGTTTATAGCGGCTCATTCTTATCATAGCCCGCATTTAAAAAGTTACTAAACCAAAAACGAAATTAACTTTCTAATTTTGAAGGTCACAGATGTCAAATAATTTTATTGACTACATACTGCGGATACGGTTACCAATTGTAATATTTGTTGCAGTAGTTTCATTTGCAATTACATATTTTGCTTCAAGGGCAGAAAGAGATGGGGTGGGATATACTCCTGATCAACCAATTAATTTCTCTCATGCATTACATGCAGGACAAATGAAAATTGATTGTCAATATTGTCATACAACAGTAGAGAAAACTCGACATGCATCAATTCCTGCAGCAGCAACATGTATGAATTGTCATACAGTCGCAAGAAAAGACAGACCTGAAATAATCAAGTTAACAAAATATTATAATGATGGAACACCAATTCCTTGGAAACGAATTCATAAAGTACCGGACTATGCATATTTTAACCATAGTTCCCATGTTGTCAAGGGGATTGAATGTCAGACTTGCCATGGTCCTGTCGAAGAGATGGAAAAAGTTAGTCAAGTAAAACCATTTACGATGGGAGATTGTTTGTCGTGTCATAGAAATGCTCAATCTAATCTACCATATTTAAAACAAGTTAATAAAGGTCCCGATAATTGCTGGGCTTGTCATCGTTAATTCGGAGTTGTTATGAGTGATATTATTATTAATAAGAATATTAAAACGATTGAGCGGAAGAAATTTTTTGCATCAATAGGTATTGGGTTAACCGGATTAATGTTGTTCTCATATTCACCGGTAAAATTTTTATTAAAAAAAAATAAAACGACAAAAATAAAAGTATCAGTTAATCAGCTTTCAGTAAAAAGAGAAATCACAGGTGCTAAAAATGTCTGAAAATTTTAACGATAATTCAAACGGAAATCAATCAGATCCGAACTACTGGAGAAGTTTCGAAGAGCTGTATAAAGATGAGAATACTCAAAAAGCAAAATTTGATGAGTTCAAAGATGGAGTTACTGACCAGTTCGAGATTGATAAAAATTTATCCGGATTATCTAGAAGAAAATTTCTTGCTCTTTTAGGAGCTTCGGCAGCATTAGCTGGTGCAGGGTGTTCTGATTATAGGGATAAGGGAGAAATAATTCCTTATAATCAAAAACCTGAAGAGATTGTTTTGGGTGCTGCTAATTATTATGCTTCCACCTGTTTATCGTGTGAAAATGCTTGCGGAATTTTAATAAAAACCCGTGAAGGAAGACCAATAAAAGTAGACGGCAATCCCGATCATCCGGTAAGCAAAGGTAAAATTTGTGCAAAGGGACAGGCAAGTATTCTTGATCTATACGATCCTTCAAGGTTGCAATCTCCGATGATTAAAAGAGGTGGAAGTTTTATCACAAGTGATTGGAAAACAATTGATCAAGAAGTATTGAAGGTTATCAATAATGAATCTTCAAAAGAGATTGCAATAGTTACTCATTCAATCTTATCACCGACAACTCAAAAATTATTAAATGAGTTTAAAGTAAAATATCTTGAGGCTCAGGTTTATTCTTATGAATTATTTGATAATTCAATAAAAAACTCGGCATGGCAAAAATGTTATAATCAGAACAACTTTCCATTGATAAAATGGGATGAAGCTGAGGTAATCCTTTCTCTTGAAGGTGATTTTTTGGGAATTGAAGGTAATAAGGTTGAGCAAGTTCGCCTTTATACTGAAAAACGCGATGTAATGAAGGGGAGTGATTTCAATCGACTCTATGTTGTTGAAGGAAATATGTCATTAACCGGTATGAATGCTGATTACAGATTACGTCTTAAGCCCGATGCTCAATATGATTTAGTGATGGCATTATTAAACGAAATAATAATTGTTAAAAAATCCTCAAAAATATCCGTTGATAATAATGCGATTACGGCATTGTCAGCTTTTAATCTTAATGCCATATCTAAAAAGTTTGAATTATCAAAAGATGCACTTAATCAATTAGTTACTGATCTAATTAAAAATAGTGGTAAATCATTAGTTTATGCAGGTCGAGCACTAAGTGAGAAAGTTCAGATAGCAGTTAATCTTTTAAATGAAGTTTTAGGCAATACACGATTATACAAGGATGGTGAATCTTTACAAAGTTCAACGCTCAGTAATTATTCTGAATTTGAAGAATTGGTCACTAAATTGAATGATGGTAAAGTAAAAGCGGTTATTCATTTTGACAGTAACCCCGTTTATCATTTGCCGGCTGAACTGAATTACTCTAAAGCACTTTCAAAAACTTCTGCAATAACTCTAACCGCTTCGGTCAATGAAACCACGGCATTAAGCAATTTTGTTTTACCAATAAATCATACATTTGAATCATGGGGAGATGTAAAAGTTAGAACCGGGTTTTATTCCTTAGTACAACCGGTTATTGCTCCATTATATAATACAAGACAAAAGGAAGCCATATTATTAACATGGTTATCCGGAGATTCTCAAAAATATTCAGAGACAATTTATCTAGATTATCTAAAAAACAATTGGAAATCATCAATATATCCTTCTTTAAGTTCACTTTTTGATTTTGAAAGATACTGGGCTGGTATTCTACACGATGGTGTTTCGAAAATGAGTGAAAACGTAAATCTAAACTACAGTTTTTCTCAAAGTTCTCTTAGCTTATTAAATGATCGAACTGAAAGTCAACAAGGATTTACTGTCGTATTACAAGAAAGTTATTCACTTGGTGATGGAAGATTTGCAAATAATGGGTGGTTACAGGAATTGCCGCATCCGATATCAAAAGTTACATGGGACAATTACGCAGCAATTTCTGAAAAAACTTCAAAAAAACTATTGTTAAAAACGAATGATGTAATTTCGGTGAATGTTGATAGTAGGAAGATTAAAATTCCTGTTCTAATCCAACCAGGTGTAGCTGATAACATGATAGCTATCGATTTGGGTTATGGACGAAAAAATTCACCAATCGTCGCAAATGAAGTTGGTTTTAACGCCAATAATCTTTTGTCTAAGAAACCTTCAATTTCACGGTGGATTAATGCTGGTGCTGCAATTAGTAAAACTAACGAAACCTATAACATCGTTTCCACGCAAGATCATCATACATTTGATGATTCGCTAATACAAGATATTCACTTTAAACGAGCCATAATTCAAGAAGGAACTTTATCTCAATACAAGAAAAATCCAAACTTTCTTAATACAAAGAAACATGATCTTGTTAATATGTATAAAGATTTCGAATACAGTGGTGTTAAATGGGCGATGTCAATTGATTTGAACAAGTGCTTAGGTTGCGGCGATTGTGTAGTAGCATGTAATGTCGAAAATAACATCCCGGTTGTTGGTAAAGATCAAGTCGCTCTTGGAAGAGAAATGAATTGGTTAAGAATTGATAGGTATTATTCAGGGACACCTGAAAACCCTAAAGTAAGTTTACAACCTATGTTATGTCAGCATTGCGATCATGCACCATGTGAGAATGTTTGTCCTGTTGTTGCCACAACTCATAGTGAAGATGGACTTAATCAAATGGTATATAACAGATGTGTTGGTACTAGATATTGCTCAAATAACTGCCCCTATAAAGTAAGGCGATATAATTTCTTCAACTTCAGAGATCACTTCAGATCAGGATATCAGGAACAACCATCTTTTGAGCTGGCGATGAATCCTGAGGTTACGGTAAGGTCTCGTGGTGTAATGGAAAAATGCACATTTTGTGTACAAAGAATTATGGAAGCGCGTCAGGAAGCTGCAAAGAATAATACAACTATAAAAGGAACAGATGTTAAAACTGCTTGTCAGGATGCTTGTGGAACAGAAGCAATTATTTTTGGTGATATGAATGATGTCGAGTCAAAATTATCTAAATATAGAAATCATCAACTTGGTTATGTGGTTTTAGAGGAATTAAATGTGAAACCAAATGTGACTTATATTGCCAAATTACGAAATACTTTTTCGGAGGAAGTATAGTGAATATTGATTATGCTCAAGAATTACCTGTAGTCGAAGGAAGGATGACCTTAAGGGAAATTGACGATCTCATTGCTCGCCCGATGGATGAAAAGCCTAACAAAAAATATTTTCTTGCTTTAGCTTTTACTTTATCACTTGTAGCGATTGGTGCTGTCAGTGTGGCGTTAACTCTCTATTACGGAATAGGAATGTGGGGTAATAACCAACCTGTAGGTTGGGCTTTCGATATTGTTAATTTTGTTTTTTGGGTTGGTATCGGACATGCAGGAACTCTTATTTCTGCAATTCTTTTTCTTTTAAGACAAAAATGGAGAACAGGGATTGCACGTTTTGCTGAAGCAATGACAATTTTTGCTGTATTGTGTGCTGCAATTTTTCCAGTTTTGCACACAGGTAGAATGTGGGTTGCTGTTGTTTACCTTCTTCCTTATCCTAATCAGCATAGTTTGTGGGTTAACTTTACTTCACCACTCATTTGGGATGTTTTTGCAGTCTCTACATATTTAACTGTCTCCCTTGTATTTTGGTACGTAGGTTTGATACCGGATTTTGCAACACTTCGAGATAGGACAGTATCAAAAATAAAGAAAGTTATCTATTCTGTTTTTAGTCTTGGATGGAGACATTCTCACAGGAATTGGCAACATTATGAAAAATCATATATGCTACTCGCGGGTTTTGCTACACCATTGGTTTTGTCGGTACATACAATAGTTTCTTTTGACTTTGCGGTTTCGATTCTACCGGGATGGCATACGACAATTTTCCCTCCCTATTTTGTTGCCGGTGCAATTTTCTCTGGATTTGCTATGGTTGTAACTGTCTTGATTTTTGTAAGAAAAGTATTCGACTTGGAAAATATAATAACCATTAACCATCTTGAAAAGATGAACAAAGTTATTCTTGCAACAGGAATGATGGTTGGTTATGCTTATGGGATGGAGTTTTTTATTGCATGGTACAGTGGTAATCCTGCTGAGCAATTTGTATTTATAAATAGAGCATTTGGTCCATACGCATGGGCATATTGGATAATGGTAAGTTGCAATGTTATCTTCCCACAATTCTTCTGGGTAAAAAAAATAAGAAGATCTGTTCCCATTATGTTGATAATTGTAATTTTTGTAAATATAGGTATGTGGTTTGAGAGGTTCGTAATTACGGTTACTTCACTCCATAGAGATTTCCTACCTTCAAGTTGGGGTTATTATACACCTACTTTGGTAGACTTCGGTGTTTTAATTGGCAGTTTTGGACTCTTCTTCACACTGGTACTATTATTTACAAAAACTTTACCTGTGATATCAATTTCAGAGGTAAAAGCTGTAGCTGAAGGAGCACAACCATCGCATCATGGAGGTGAACACTAATGGAACAGATAAAAAAACTGTACGCAATTTCTTCGCTGTATGATTCACCTGATGCAATTATTAAAGCTGCAAAAACTGTAACAGCAAAAGGTTTCACTAAATATGATGTTCACACACCATACCCTGTTCATGGTATGGATAAAGCAATGAATTTGCCCCCATCAAAATTGGGGTTTGTTACACTTGCTTTTGGGCTATCAGGTGCAGCAATTGCACTTTTGATAATGTACTGGACAATGAGTATCGATTATCCGATGATTATAGGCGGAAAACCATTTTTCTCTTTACCGGCATTTATACCAGTTACCTTTGAGTTAACAGTTTTATTAGCCACACTTTCCACCGTAATAGGAATGATTACTTTTTTCTTCTATTTTCCAAATAACAGTCATCCAATTCATGATACAGATTATATGAAAAATGTATCAATTGATAAATATGGTATTTGTATCGAGTCTACTGATGAGAAATTTAACGAAGAAGAAATTAAGAAGCTTTTCACAAGTTTGGGCGCGATAAAGATAGAGAAAATCTATTTCCCTGATAAACTGAATGTGAAGATATTAGAACCAAAGTTCATAGGCTTACTTTTAATAGTGGCAGTTTTTGTGTCACTATCAACTTATCTTCATTTAAATAAGCTTATGTTTATTGTTCCATTTAATTGGATGATGGATCAGGGAAGATTAGATGTTCAATCAAGTTCTGAATTCTTCAAAGATAATTATGGAATGAGAAATCCGGTTAAAGGAACTGTGGCAAGAGGTTTTATGCCTTATGAATTCAAAATGCAAAATGAACCTGCCGTTCCACTATCAAATCCTTTTCTGCCAACAAAAGAAAATCTTGTTCTGGGAGAGAAAAAATACAATACTTTTTGTTCTCCCTGTCATGGAAATTTAGGTGATGGTGATAGTAGATTGAGAGGGCAATTTCCTCAACCACCAAGTTTACATTCTACAAAATCACGTGAATGGCAAGATGGAAATCTATATCATGTAATTGTTAATGGACAAAATGTGATGCCTTCATATGCTTCTCAGATGACAAGGGAAGAGAGATGGGCAGTAGTAAATTACATCAGAGTTTTACAGCGTGCAAAAAATGCAAGCGAGGCTGATATTCAAGCGATAAAAAAGGAGCCTGTAACTAATGTCTCAGAGTAATTCGAATTATGTTAAAAAGGATTTACCCGCAAGTCTCCAAAAAGCTGGATTAGTACTTATCGCAATTGGAATTATTGGGGGTATAGGTGCCTTCATATTAAATGCAGAACAAGCCGCATTTAATTATTTATTAGGATTTATGTTCTTAATGAGTATTGGTGTTGGGGCTCTTTTCTTGATTGCTCTAGAGTATGTAGCAGGAGCTGATTGGAGCACACCTATTAGAAGAATAATTGAGTATACAGCCTCAGTAACTCCCTATTTATTGTTGCTGGCTATTCCAATTTTATTTAGTATGCATTCACTTTTTCATTGGTCTCACACTGAAGCTGTTGAAACCGATAAAATTTTGAAGGGTAAAGAACCTTATCTAAATGAAATATTCTTCATTATTCGTGTTGTCGTAGTTTTTGGATTATGGGCTTTGTTCTATTTCCTACTGACTAGAAATTCAAGGAAACAGGACATTTCTAAAGATCAAAAATTAACAAAGATAAATATTAAATTGTCTGCGATATTTATACCCGTGTTTGCGATTACTGCCTCAGTCGCATCTATTGATTGGATGATGAGTCTCGAAGCACATTGGTTTTCGACTATCTTTGGCGTTTATTTCTTTGCCGGATCAGTGGTTGCAGCTTTAGCGGTTATAACTTATGCAACAGTTAAACTTCGAGAAGCCGGTTATTTGCACCCCAAAATGGTTGATGATCATTACTATAGTTTAGGAGCTCTTCTATTTGCTTTTGTAAATTTTTGGGGATATATAGCTTTTTCTCAATATTTGTTGATTTGGTATGCCAATTTACCGGAAGAAACATTCTGGTTTTTAGCAAGATGGCAGGGCTCTTGGATCTATATTTCTTTAGCATTAATTTTTATTCATTTTATTGTCCCATATTCCATTTTATTATCACAGCCGGCTAAAATGGATGCGAAGAAATTGAAATTTGCTTCACTATGGATTTTATTCGCTCATCTTTTAGATTTGTATTGGTTAATTCTTCCTACTTATCACGGTGAGTCCTCAATCTTATCGTTTTTACTTGGATTATCTTTCCCGATTGCAGCTATTGGTGGCATAATAGTATTGTTCTATCTTAATTCTAAGAAAACAAATATGGTTCCTATAGGTGACCCTAAACTTGATCGCGGACTTAATTTCAGATTATAATTTTATAAGAATAGATATATGGAAAAAGAAAAATTTTCGATTGATAAACTTTTAGAAAAACCATTTTATATAATAGCGACTGCGTATCCTATTTTTTTAGTTGCAGTGATTGGTATTGGGTTTATCTATCTTTTTAATAATGAACAAATTTCAAGAAACAGTTTAACACCAGCACCTCCGGATACTTTGGTTGTTGTTTCTGAATTAACAGTTCAAGATCCACGGATCGCATCAGCAATTGATATGTCGCAAATAACTACTCCGACAACCGAAATGATTGAGAAAGGGAAGAACCTATATACTACAGTTTGTTCTTCATGTCATGGTACTGAAGGAAAGGGAGATGGGGTTGCCGGTGTTGCGTTAAATCCCAAACCAAGAAATTTTTATGATGAGTCAGGATGGAAAAACGGTAGAAAATTTTTTGAAATGTATAATACATTAGAAAAGGGGATCGCCGCTAATGGGATGCCTTCGTATGATTATATGGCAGTTGAGGAACGTGTAGCAATTTTACAGTATGTTCGTAAAACATTAATGGTAAATCCTCCTATTGATTCACAACAGGAATTAGCTGAACTTGATAAGACATATAGTCTTTCCGCAGGTATGAAAGTTGCCGGCACAATTCCGGTTAGCAATGCAAGCGTTTTAATTCAAAAAGAAACATTACCAAAATCACAAAAAATTATTCAAATCATTGCGAAGATGAATGAATTAAAAAGTTCAAATTCATCAGCACAATTATTTTTTGATATATCAATAGACTCAGAGAAGGCTGTATTAACACTACTAAACACTAAGTTGTGGCTTAGAAGTGAAAAAGACTTTTCTCAGATTATTACAAATGAAACTGTGATAAACGGTTTTAGTCCAAAAATAATAAATTTAAGTAGTCAGCAATTACGTGAGCTTTATTCATTGTTAAAAACAGTTGTTGTTTAGGTGAATGATTTTCAGTTGAATTTTAGGAGTTCTCCCATGTGGAGTGAAATTATTAAAGTATTTTCTCTTTCCTTATTTTTAACATTAAGCATTTCAATTTTTGGACAAACGAGTGATGTTGAAATTGGTATTGATGAAAAATTGGGCGAACAGTTTCCATTAGAATCACTTTTTTATGATGAAGATGGAAATTTAATTCAGCTCAAAGAAATTATTAATAAGCCAACTTTGTTGATGTTCGTTTATTATGAATGTCCCGGTATTTGTAATCCTCTAATGTCAGAAGTTGCATCACTTGTCAACAAAGTTGATATGATTCCCGGTGTAGATTATCAGATTATTTCGATCTCTTTTGATGAACTGGAAAAACCCGAAGTTGCCTTGAGGAAAAAAAATGGATTCTTAAATGCAATCAAGAAAAAAATTGATCCTTTGGCTTGGCGGTTTCTAACCGGAGATAGTATTTATATAAAAAAAGCAACTGACGGTGCTGGTTTTTATTTCAAAAGAGAAGGAAAAGATTTTTTGCATGCCGGAGCATTGATTTTTTTAGCTCCGGATGGAAAAATTACAAGATATTTGCCGGGTACAACTTTTTTACCATTTGATATTAAAATGGCGATTATAGAGGCATCTGAAGGAAAAGTTACTCCCACAATTGCCAAAGTTTTGAAATTTTGTTTTAGTTATGATGCTCAAGGAAAGAAATATGCGCTTAATGTAACGCGTATTGCAGCAACTATCACAATTGTGTTTGCATTAGTTTATGTTATTTTTATCTCAATTAAACCTCGTCATAAAGAGAAGATCAATAAAGGTGAATAAAGTATGACAAGTCATTCTTCTTCAAAAGATGGATACGAAAGTTATTTGGATTATAGGGGAAAAGGGACAGGACTAAAATCCTGGATTTTTTCAACTGATCATAAGAGAATTGGTATATTGTATTTAATTACGATGCTTATCTTTTTTACTGTCGGCGTCACATTTGGATTTCTGATGCGTCTCGAATTGATTGCCCCGGGCAAAACGATTATGGATCCACAGACATATAATTCGATTTTTACTCTACATGGAATAATAATGATTTTCTTGTTTATTATTCCCGGATTACCTGCAGTATTTGGTAATTTCTTTTTACCTATTATGGTTGGAGCAAAAGATGTGTCGTTTCCAAGATTGAATTTGCTCTCTTGGTGGTTATTCCTTATCGGCGGATTACTGGCAATTATTGCAGTGTTCTTACCAGGTGGACCAGCAGATACCGGTTGGACTTTCTACATCCCTTATAGCGTGAGAACTTCAACAAATGTTTTTCCTGCACTGCTTGCAGCATTTGTTCTTGGGTTTTCATCTATTTTAACCGGACTAAATTTTGTTACAACAATTCATCGTCTAAGAGCACCCGGAATGGGTTGGTTTAAAATGCCACTTTTTGTCTGGTCACTTTACTCAACTGCGTGGATTCAAGTTTTGGCAACACCAATTATTGGTATAACATTAATTTTGGTGATTTTTGAAAGAGCTTTTGGTTTCGGAATTTTTGACCCTGCATTGGGTGGAGATCCTGTTCTTTATCAGCATCTATTCTGGATTTACTCCCATCCAGCTGTTTATATAATGATTATTCCTGCAATGGGAGTTATTTCAGAAATTATTCCTGTCTTTTCTCACAGAACAATTTTTGGATATAAATTCATTGCATTTTCAAGTATCGCAATTGCTTTATTTGGCTCATTAGTCTGGGCACATCATATGTTTACGGTTGGAATGAGTGGAACTGCAATGTTCATATTTTCTCTATTAACATTTCTTGTTGCTATACCAAGTGCAGTCAAAGTTTTCAATTGGGTTTCAACCTTGTATAAGGGATCAATTTCTACAGATCCGCCATTATTGTATGCTTTGGCATTTATCTTCCTTTTTTCTATAGGTGGATTTACCGGATTAATTCAGGGCGCACTTTCTGTTAATATGCATATTCACGATACTTCATTTATAGTTGCACATTTTCACTATGTAATGTTCGGAGGAACTGGCTTCGGTATATTTGCGGCATTACACTATTGGTTTCCGAAAATGTTTGCCAGAAAATACAATATGAAGAATGCTAAAGTTGGATTCTGGACTTTGTTTGTTGGATTTAATGTCCTTTATTTTCCGATGTTCGTTATGGGTTGGTTAGGAATGCCAAGAAGATATTATGATTATTTACCCGAATATCATCTTTATCATTTTGTGTCGACAATTGGCTCTTGGATATTAATTATTGGCTTAATAATAATGATCGGTAATTTTATTTATGCTGTGTTAAAAGGTGAAAAGACCTCAGAAATGAATCCGTGGGGTGGTGAAACACTTGAATGGCATGTCCCAACACCTCCACCATTAGAGAATTTTGATGAAATTCCAATTATAGAAACTGATCCTTATCAGTATAAAGATAATGATCTTAGTCACGAAAAAGCTAAGGAGGTAAATTGAGCAGTTCAGAACAGAGTGTAGCTCACGTTCATCGGGATGACATTGGTTCCCGTCTTGGCATGTGGCTTTTTTTATTTACCGAGTTAATTTTATTTGGGGGTATGTTTATAGTTTATGCTATTTACCGTTTTACTCATCAACAAGAATTTCATCTTGCTGCCAAAGAATTAAATACATTATTCGGTACGCTTAATACAATCATACTATTGACGAGCAGCCTAACGATGGCGTTATCAATTACTGCGTTGCAAAAAAATCAAAAAGGATTATCAATCTTTTTACAATTAACGACCATTGTTTTTGCTTTGGCCTTTATGGTAAATAAATTTTTTGAATGGTCTGCCAAATTTCATCATGGGTTATTTCCCGGTTCCGATGTTTTATTGGAAAAGAGTAATGGTGAAATATTATTTTTCGGTTTGTATTACATCATGACAGGCTTGCATGGGTTACATGTGATTATCGGTGTGGTTTTAATAGGTGTAATGACATACTTTACATCAAAAGACCGAATAACTTCAGATAATTTTGTAAGACTTGAATCCGCTGGTTTATATTGGCACTTAGTCGACATAATATGGATTTTCTTGTTCCCATTATTCTATCTGATTACATAAGGATTTTAAATGGAAAATAATTCACATAGTGAAAAACATACGCCGCATTACGGTATTTATATATTTGTTTGGCTAGCATTGCTAATTCTTACAGGAGTGACTGTGGCTGTTGCCGGAATCGATTTCGGCGGATTAACAGTTGCTACCGCATTGATGATTGCTAGCGTTAAATCATATCTTGTATTAACAATATTTATGCATTTAAAAAGTGAATCAAAAGTATTTTCGATTTTTGTTGGAGTAGCATTACTCTTTCTATTAATCTCTTTTGTATTGCTTTTTGCAGATTATAGTTTTATGTAAAGGGAAAATCAAATGTTTCCAAATTCATCTTATGCCGAATCCGTAGATTTTGCATTTTGGTTTATAGTAGGGATTTCCTTTGCTCTACTTGTCTTAATAACTTTTTTAATGATATTTTTTGTTATTAAGTATAACAGAAAGAAAAATGTTAAAGCAGTTAATATTCATGGGAATCTACCTCTTGAAATATTATGGACAGTAATTCCCGTAATACTTTCGCTTGGAATGTTTTGGTATGGGTGGATGGGGTATGAAGATTTATCTAATCCTCCGGCTGATTCGATGGTAGTAAAAACTACAGGACAAATGTGGAAATGGACATACGAATATGATAATGGTTTGAAGACTGATACACTTTTTGTACCTGTAAATAAACCGGTTAAAATAGATTTAATCTCTGCTGATGTAAATCATTCCTTTTATATTCCAGCTTTAAGAATAAAAAGAGATGTTATTCCTAACAGAGAAAACTTTTTATGGTTCGAAGCAGACAATACCGGCTCCTTTGATATTGCGTGTGCAGAATACTGTGGATTGCAGCATTCATACATGTACTCCAAAGTAGTTATTATGCCTGAAAATGAATTTACTGAATGGTTCAATGAAGCTACTGTTAAAATGAATTCAGTAGCAGCATCAACAGATACAACGTTAGCAAAATAAATTTGAAAAAAAATTACTTACATATTATTCTGGAATTAATGAAGATTAGAATTACATCCTTTGTTATGCTAACAACTTCCTTTGGTTACATTTTAGCTTCGGGAAGTTTTACATGGGGGATAGTTTTTCCAACTTTCGGAATATTGTTACTGGCTTGTGCTTCTGCTGTTCTTAATCATTATCAGGAAAAAGATACAGATGCAATGATGGAGCGTACTAAATCACGACCTATCCCGGCAAAATTGATTTCAGAGAAATCAGTTTTAATTTTATTTTCAATACTCTTTCTCTCCGGTTTTTTCATTTTACTTTTTGATTCAGGAATTTTGGCGGCTTCACTAGGACTACTTGCAATTTTATGGTATAACGGTATTTATACGCCACTAAAGAAGAAAACAGCATTAGCCATTATTCCGGGTTCAGTGATTGGCGCAATTCCGCCTGTGGTTGGTTGGGTTGCCGGCGGTGGAAATGTATTTGATCCACAAATTATATTAATTGCCTTCTTCTTTTTCATTTGGCAAATTCCTCACTTTTGGCTGCTTCTATTAGTATTCGGAAAAGATTATGAAGAAGCTGGTTTTCCAACTTTAACGCAGATTTTTTCAAAAGAACAACTTGCTAGGATAACTTTTATATGGACTTTTGCGACTGCAGTGACAAGTTTTTTACTTCCACTATTTAATGTTATTAAAATATCTTATGCAAGTTTTGTAATTATATTAGCTGCTACTTGGTTGATTTATAAAGTCTCCAATCTGCTTCGTACAGATGTAGAACGTATTGAATTTAAATATGCTTTTAGAGAAATAAATCTATTTGTTATTTATATAATGCTGTCCGTTTCGGTGGACAGACTTTTCATCTTTATGTAATTGAAAATAAAAGGTAAAACATAAATGGAATTTTTAGATAATTTAGTACTTCCACAATCAGCAGAGCATATAGCGTTACTTCACTATATGACCCTATTGATTCTCTTCCTTTTTCTTCCGTTTATAAGTATTGTTCTGGGTGGGGCAACACTTTCTCTAATCTACAAAAGAAAAGGATTAAAAGAAGGTAATCCCAATTATACACGTTTTTCAAAAGATCTAATCGAACTTAGTACAGTTAATAAAAGTACAGGTATTATTCTTGGAATTGTTCCGATTTTAGCATTAATTCTAATTTTTGCGCAATTATTGCATACGGCAAACTCCCCATCAATTTGGTATTTGATGGTATCTTTCATTTCAGTTACTGCTGGATTGGTATATATTTATGTGTATCGTTATTCGTTGACATTCAAAGATATTTTTGAATCCGTTTCTAATGAAAATTCTAAATTAGAGTTAAAAGAGAAATTTCAGTTTTATACACAAAGAGCAAAAATTGTAAATGATAAAAGTGGAGTTTGGGGAATAATTTTTCTTTATATAGCAACCTATTTTTATATCGCAGGTCTATCATCAGCAATTTCTCCTGATACTTGGGGAGAAAAAAGTGGTATTATACATTTACTAACATCATGGGAAATCTTTCTTAAGTGGATTCATTTCCTAATTGGTTCTTTCGTAATAACAGGTGCATTAGTTTTATTCAATTTTTTCTTTTGGGAAGGTGGGATTGAGAACTTACCATCTGATTATTCTGAATTCGTAAAAAAGAAAGCCTTAACGCATACACTTGTGAACGCAGCAGTCCTCCCATTCTTAGCCTTTTTAAACATTTTTGCTCTTCCCTCAACAGCTCTATCAACATCGCTCTTCGGAATTGTATTAATTGGACTATTTACTCTATTTATAGTTATTCATCTTTTGTATGATATGATTAAAAATCAGCATGTACGTTTTTCAGGTTGGGTTTTCATTCTTGTTTTATTTTCATTGGTGTTTTTTGTCATTTCAGATCAGATAGCTTTAAATAATTCCACTAAAAAACATTCTGTACTACTTTCTGCTAAGTTTGATGAATCTTTAAAAGAACTGAAAGCGACCGCAGGTGGAATTGGGGCAATAAGCGGGTTGGAAATTTATAATACGAAATGTGCCGCATGCCATCAGTTCGATAGAAAACTTGTGGGACCTGCTCATAAGGATGTTTTAGTGAAATATGAAGGCAACGTTGATAAGCTAGTCGAGTTTATCAACAATCCGGTTAAAGTCGATCCTGCGTACCCACCGATGCCAGCTCAAGGTTTGAAACCAAATGAAGCTAAAGCTGTGGCGAAATATATTTTGGAGGAAGTGAAGAAGTATTAATTATTGGATTGGCTGTCGTTAATTTTATAACTGACAGCCAATTTGTTTTCTAGAATCCCATTTTCTTTCCTGCTAAAAAATGCATGTGTAAATGATAGACCTCCTGTCCACCATCAGGTCCGCAATTAAATATTAATCTGAAACCTTTTTCGTGAACTCCTAAATTTTTTGCAATCGTATTGGCGGCATCAAACATTTCCCCAAGTAATAGTGCGTGCTCCCTCCCACAAATTTCACGAACACTTGGAATTTCAATTTTTGGAATGATAAGAATATGAATAGGAGCCTTAGGATGAATATCATGAAAAGCTAATACACTATCGGTTTCATATTCAATTTTTGCAGGTATTTCTTTTCTTAGAATTTTCGAAAATATAGTTTCAGCCATATTTATTCTCCTTTTTCAATCTCATATTTTTTCATTTTATTGTATAAATGACTTCTCTGAATATCTAGTAACTCTGCTGTTTTGCTGATGTTCCAGGCATTTAGTTCAAGTTGTTTTATAATAAATGCTCTTTCTGCTTTTTCCTTAAAATCTTGAAATGAATTACTTCCATCGATTAACGCTTCAATTGACAACCGCTCATTAGGGAGCAAGAATTCAATATCTTTTCTTTCAATATTAGCAGAATTAACAATTATTATTATTCTTTCAACAACATTTCGTAATTCACGGATATTGCCTTTCCATGATAAACTTTTAAATATTGTTATAGCATCCTCACTAAATACGGGAGCACGCTTTTTGTACCGATTTGAAATATCTTTTGCAATTACCTCAACAAGTTGGGGAATATCTTCTAAACGTTCGCGTAGAGGTGGGATTTCAATTGGAATTACATTCAAACGATGGAATAGATCTTCTCTGAAATTTCCTTTTGTAATTTCTTCCGACAAATTTTTATTGGTTGCTGATACTATTCTTACATCAACTTCTATTTTTTTTGAACCACCGACCCGTTCTATCCTACCATCTTCGATTGCTCTAAGTACTTTTGCTTGTGCCTGTAAACTCATATCACCTATTTCATCAAGAAACAAAGTACCTTTATTTGCAAGCTCAAATTTTCCGATTCTTTGTTGTGAAGCACCTGTAAATGAACCTTTTTCGTGACCGAATAACTCTGATTCAATTAACTCATTCGGGATTGCAGCACAATTTACATCTATAAAAGGTTTTTCACTGCGTTCACTTTTTTGATGAAGAGACCTGGCGACTAATTCTTTCCCGGTACCGTTTTCACCTGTGATTAAAATTCTTGCATCAGTAGGTGCAACTTTCTCAATCAACTCTTTTATTTTTTTCATCCCTTTAGAATTTCCAATTAACAATTCGTCGGGATTAAATGCCTGTTTCATTTCGGCATTTTCTTTAATCAAATTGAACTGTTTTACTGCATTCCTAACAGTGATGATAAGTTTATCTCGGTCAATAGGTTTTTCAATAAAATCAAATGCACCAAGTTTTGTAGCCGAGATAGCATTCTGAACACTTCCAAATGCAGAAATAATAATGATATTCAGAAATGGATTGTATTCTTTAGCTTTTTTTAATACTTCAAAACCATTAATATCCGGCATCTGAATATCGAGTAAAATTGTTGCGTATTCTTTTTCTTTCAGTTGTGATAAGCCGTCTAACCCACGCGTTACAAAATCAACTGAATAGTCTTCGTATTCGAGTATGAATTTTATACTTTCGCAAATCTGGACTTCATCGTCAATTATTAAAATGCTAGACATGTTTTTATCATTAATTTATTGAGAGAATATAAAAATATATATTTTGAAGGCATTGCAATTTTATTACTGGTCAAGTCTCTTCCGAAATTAGAGCCAATTTTGTTTACACATAAATCGCGCACATCAATTGAAGAATTTTCTACAAAATTTTCTTCAAAAACTTCTACAAAATAACCAATTAAGGGGGTCAAATCAAAAACACAAAAACTATAAGTGATGAATGCACTGCCGAAAAAATGAGCCAATTTGTCTTTGTCACCAAAATCGTTTAATGGGGAATCAATCAGAAAATATTTTGGCAGTTTTTTATTTTTTTTAATGAAAATAGATTCATCAGCAGAAAGAATGGGGTAGTCAATTTGAATATTAAAAACCGGAGTAGTAATTTGTACCGAGTTGTAAGGAATGGTCGCGAAAGTAAGGGATAATAAGGTTTCACCGATTTGATTATGATTAATTTTTAGCGCGAACGAGTAAATCGAATCAATTTGTTCATACACAGTCTGTTTTTCGTGGATGTTCGAAATGATATAATTTGAAATCTTTTCAACATTAACTTGCAGTTTACTTTGTCCGAAAATCTGGGAGTCTGGATTAAGGAAAGAAATTAATATAAAAATGACACAAATTCTTTGATACGATTTTGTGATAAAATTACAAATAACCCATCGTAAAAAATCATGCAAATTATCAAGCAGAATAATTACTCCTAAGTTTGTATTACTCCAAGTTTGAACTCGGCTATATTCGGATTATTATTAGCAGCATTAATCGACATTGATACATACTCACGTATTTTTAATGGATCGATAATTTCATCAATCCATAATCGGGCTGCAGCATATAAAGGATTGCTCTTATCATTATACGATTTCATAATATCATTAAGTAGTTTCTCTTTTTCGAATTCCGAAAAAGCTTTCCCACTCTTTTTTGATTGATTCAATTTGATGTCAAGAAGTACATTACTTGCTTGGTTACCCCCCATAACTGAAATTTTCGCATTAGGAAGAGTAAATATAAATCTGGGGTCGTAAGCTTTACCGCACATTGCATAATTGCCTGCACCGAAACTGTTACCGGTTATTATTGTGATTTTTGGAACAACAGAATTGGCGACTGCATTAACCATTTTTGCTCCGTCTTTTATTATCCCGCCATGTTCTGCACGACTTCCGACCATAAATCCTGTGACATCCTGCAAAAAGAGAAGAGGGATTTTTTTCTGATTACAGTTCATAATGAATCGAGCTGCTTTATCAGCACTATCAGAATAAATAACGCCACCAACTTGCATTTCACCTGTCTCAGTTTTAATTAGTGTACGTTGATTTGCAACAATACCAACAGCCCAGCCATCTATACGTGCGTAAGCTGTAATAAGTGATTTTCCATAACCTGCTTTATACTCATCAATTTCTGAATTATCAACTAACCTTGCTAATATTTCGTAAGTATCGTATTGCTTGATGGTATCTTCAGGAAAAAGTCCATATAATTCAGAGATGGGGAAAAGGGGAGGAGTTGATTCGATTCTATTAAATCCTGCAGTTTTATTATAACCATATTTTGCAATTAAAGAACGAATTAGTTCTAGACACTCCTCATCATTCTTCATCAAATAATCAGTTACACCGGAAACATTTGACTGGACTTTTGCACCTCCAAGTTTTTCATTGTCAATAATTTCACCAATTGCAGCTTTCACAAGATGAGAACCTGCAAGAAATACAGAACCTTCACCTTGAACTATTAATGCTTCATCACTCATAATAGGTAAATATGCTCCACCGGCAACGCAAGGTCCCATAATTGCAGCTATCTGTGGAATTCCTTTTGCTGACATTACAGCATTATTACGAAATATTCTGCCGAAATGTTCCTTGTCAGGAAATATTTCATCTTGTAAAGGTAGAAAAACACCTGCACTATCAACAAGATAAATTATCGGTAAGTTATTTTCCATTGATATTTCTTGAGCACGCAAATTTTTCTTTGCTGTAATTGGGAACCATGCTCCTGCTTTTACAGTAGCATCATTAGCAACAATAATACAATCACGATTATGAATTTTACCAATTCCAAAAACAGTTCCAGCAGAAGGTGCACCGCCATATTCTTCATACATTCCGTAAGCAGCAAAAGAATTAAGCTCTACAAATTTCGAATCTTTATCAATTAGTAATGTAATCCTTTCTCTTGCCGTAAGCTTTCCTTTGGCTTTATGCTTTTCGATTGCAGATTTACCACCACCAATTGAAATCTTGTCATGTTCTGCTTTTAGTTTGCGAACTAAGTTTTTGTGAAAATCTTCTCTTAATAGATATTGATCATCATGTTTGATTTCATTTCCAATCTTTCTCATAATTAATCTGAAACCAACATTCTTGAAATCACTAATCTTTGAATTTCAGAGGTGCCTTCGCCTATGGTTAGAAGTTTGACATCACGATAAAATTTTTCGACAGGATATTCTTTTATAAAGCCGTATCCGCCAAAAATTTGAACTGCTTCACTTGCAGCTTTTTCAGCAATTTCACTAGCAAAAAGCTTTGCAATTGCGGCTGATTTATTTATAGGGACTCCAGAATCTTTTTCTGTCGCTGACCGGAATGTTAATAATCTTGCAGCTTCGATATTAGTTGCCATTTCAGCAAGTTTAAATTGAATACTTTGAAATTCATTAATTGCTTTTCCGAATTGTTTTCTTTCTGAGGAATATTTAATTGCAGCCTGTAAACAGCCTTCAGCCAAACCTACACTAAGTGCCGCAATAGAAATTCTACCTCCTTCAAGTACTTTCATAGCTTGAATAAAACCTTCACCTTCAACACCAATTAAATTTGATGCAGGAACTTTGCAGTTATCGAATACAAGTTGAGTTGTATCACTCGATCTCATTCCCAACTTGTTTTCTTTTTTACTTGCATAAAATCCTTCAAAACCTTTTCCGAGTATGAAAGCAGAAATTCCTTTTTTACCTTTATCTTTATTCGTAACAGCCATTACTACAACTGTTTCACCGACAGTTCCATGTGTAGTAAAAGTTTTGCTTCCATTTAAAATAAAATAATCACCTTCACGGACTGCAACTGTGCGTAAACTTGCGGCATCACTACCGGAGAAAGATTCAGTTAATCCCCAAGCTCCAATTTTTTTACCGGAGACAAGATCTGGCAAGTATTTTATTTTCTGTTCTTCATTTGCAAAAAGAAAAATATGATTTGTGCATAATCCATTGTGGGCTGCAACAGTCAATGCAACAGAAGGATCAACTTTAGCCAGTTCTTCAATAACTAAAGCATATTCGATATAACCAAGTCCAGAGCCGCCATATTCTTCCGGAATTAATATACCCATAAAACCCATTTCACCTAATTGCTTAATTATATCAAAAGGGAATTCTTGAGATTCATCATAATCCATAATTACAGGTTTGACAGATTTTTCTGCAAAATCACGGATTGTTTCCATGATGCTTTTTTGAGTGTCTGAAAAATCTATTGCAAATTGAGGTACGGAGGTTTTTTCCATATTAGTCCCTTTCAATTATTGTATCTTTAAATGAATTAAGAATATCATCAGCAATTTGATATGGTGAAGAAAGATTTGAAGCAGACTGTATTTGATCTAATATAAGTTGTTCTTTGCCATGTTCCCATAGTTGTTGAATTAGCTTATTCTCAACAACCTCTTTGATCCGATTAGTTAATTTCTCTTTTCTCTTTTTTAAAAACAGTTGATAAGTGTTTAAATAATTATGATGTCGCTCAATTTCTTGAGCAATTTCTGAAATTCCAGAATTCTCAATTCCTATTGCCTTTATAATATTTGGTAACCAGGAATGCTCATCGTGAGGTTTAAACATTAATATGGTATTAAGAGAAGTTACAGCTTGATCTGCACCGGGTCGGTCACTTTTATTAAGTACAAAAAAATCTGCAATCTCCATTAGTCCTGCTTTCATAGCTTGCACAGAATCACCCGATTCAGGGACAAGCACGACAATAGTTGAATCTGCTGCTTGCACAATATCGAGCTCAGATTGACCAACACCGACAGTCTCAAAAATAATAAAATCATATCCTGCCGCATCAAGAATATCAGCTGCATCAATTGCTTTTTTTGTTAATCCACCAAGACTTCCGCGTGTTGCCATACTGCGGATAAAAACACCTTCATCACGTCCAATTTCAGACATTCTAACTCGATCACCCAGTAATGCTCCTCCTGTAAATGGGCTAGATGGATCAACGGCAATTATTGCAACAGTCTTTCCTAGATTACGATAATATTTCGTTAATTGATTTGTTATTGTACTTTTACCGGCTCCGGGAGGTCCGGTAATCCCAATTCTATAAGCATTGCCGGTGTTCGAGAAAATTTTGTTGAGTAGAAACTCGGCTTCAGAGTAATTTGATTCAACAATAGTTATTGCACGAGCAACAGTTCTTTTATTATTTTCAAGAAGGTTTTTAAGAAAGTTTTCTGATAGCATTAATAATTAGATTTGTTTCAGTTATATAATTTGTTTTTGTAAATATATTCTTTTACGATTTGAGGAACAAGAAAATCAATATTAAGATTATTTACAACGCGATTTCGAATTTCAGTGCCACTAATTTCAATAATTGGAGTTTCAATAAAAATTGCTTTTTGAGAATAAACACTTTTTGCTTCCTCGTTATCAACTTTACGATTGAGAACTATAACTTTAACAAGTTCAAATATTTCATCCGGATTTTTCCATTTATCAAAAACTAACAAATTGTCATAACCGATTATCAACTCAATGTCGTCATAAGATTTCTTAAATTCTTTTATGGTTTCGATTGTATAGGAAACTTCTTGTCGATTAATTTCCCAATCAGATAATGAAAAATATGGAATACCGGATATTGCAAGTTTAACCATTTCTAATCTATTAGATGATGAAGAACGTTTTTCCTTTTGTCGAAGTGGGGAAATATGACATGGCACAAAAACTATATTATCCAGATTTCTAATTTCTTTAATATATGTTGCAGTTATGAGATGTCCGAGATGAATCGGGTCAAAAGTCCCACCATACAATCCTATTTTCATTACTTTAACATCTCCTTAAATTCAATAAATAAATTGTTAAACTGTTTGTGTATTTCTATACTACAGAAATAAAAATTCTCTTTGACTGATAATAGTCTGTATAGATTTTTAAAATCATAAAAATTTCTAACCGGATAAACACCTTCAATTAAATAAAGAAACCTGGATGAGACAAGTTCAGACTTTAATGCATTTTCCAACTCATTCATTTCGAAAGTTGAAAAAACATTATAAAACTTTCCATTAAAACCGAAATGGGTAATACGATTGTCACTATTATTTCCGATCACGAGCATTTCATCTTCATTCTTCAAGAGATTGACCATTCTCATTATTGCTTGTTTTGAATATCCGATTGTATCAGCAAAAACAAATATCGAAATATTGTTCATGAAATCAAGTTCATTAAAAAGCTCTGAAGTAT
>JAGUXE010000309.1 GCA_020061995.1 Ignavibacteriales bacterium
CCTCTTCGAATTCACCGAAAATTTGCGTACTCAGTTTATTCGTAATTATTTGTAAGGCTTTATCTTTCTTCAATTCCGATATAAACTTAAGTATTGGTTTTTCGTATTCTTCTTTAAGTGGATACATGCTTATTTCAATTCCGATTTTCATAGCAATTCTCTCTTCAACTTTTAAAATGACTACTTAAAATAAATTTGATATTTAGGTGTTGAAAATAGTGAGTAGGAAGTTCTCATAAAAGGATTGTTTCATTTAAAATAAAAAAAGCCGTACTAAAAAGTACGGCTTAAAAACTGCAGAAAAGAAAATTAGAATCTTCTATTTCCGGCTGTTGGATTATATAACCATTGAATTTCAACCCAAGCTAAATTTGAAGTTGAACCAAAGTTAACAATTTTAATTTTTGAGTAGTGACCATCAGCATCTAACACCCAATAGTATTGAGAGTTATCACGGTCGTTAGTGATTGATGTAGTCCATGTAGCATCTTTTGCAGGAGCATCAGCGCCATCACTTAAGTTAGCTGCACCTGCTGCTTTGAAATAAGTAACTCTTGTTAATGAACTGGCGATACTTGCACTTACAATATCATAACCGGTAGTATTATAGAATAAATCGACTAACAATCTATTAGTTGCAGTTGTTCCGATACCTGAAGCAGTTCCGTTTTTAAGGATTAAACCACTTGGCTGTGTTGCATCTGTTCCTACTGTTTCCCATATTTTAACAGGACCGTAAGCGGTTGTGTTAGCTGGTGTTTCTGTCATTACTACAAGTGGGTGACTCTTTGATTTCCCTTCTTCGTATGTAACTGTGAAAGATGTATCACGATAATCTGCATATTTCAAAGTGATAGTTCGTGAACCTTTTGTTGCTGAAACTGTATCAGGTGTAACTTTATTGCTATTAACACCATCAACCCAAACTTGAGCACCGGCTGGGTTTGATTGGAAGAAATATTTTCCTGCACTTGCAGGTTCTAATGGATTTGTTGTTGTGTCTTCGCAAGATGATAAAAAGAAACTTGCGCCTAGTATTAAGAATAATGCAAAATATTTTTTCATTATTATTTTCCTTTATGATTATTATTGTTGTTGTAATTTAAGTTGAAAAGAGATAGCACGTTTAACTTCATCAGCAGTAACTGTGAACGAACCGTTCATTACTGAAAGATCTTCATTAAACTTACCGTTGTAATACCCTGCTTCACGATTTCTAATTTGGTCAGTCATTTTAAAGGTCAACTTTTCTACATCGAATGAACCTTTAATTTTTTGACTTTTTACGTCGCGATAATTGACGGTGATACTGCCTTCAAAATCAAGTCCTTCTTGATTTGTTATCTTTAAAGTACAAGCACGTTTATCAAACGTACCCTTCCATGTACCTACAAGATCCGGAACACTTTGTTCTTCAACTTTTGTTGTGTCAACCTGTGGAACCGGAACAACAGGTTGTTCCACTTGTTTTGGTTCTTCAGCTTTTTTGTCACAACCGAAATTTAAGAATACAAAGGAAAAAAGAGCCAAAGCAGAAAAAACTATCATGCTACTCTTTTTAAAATTGAACATTATACCTCCTATTATTTTCGAATTGAATTTATGTCCTCAAAATACGGAATTAATCTGTTAAAATTGCAACTAATTTAAGCGCATTAGAAAAAATAATTCAGTTAATTTTGAGGAGCCAACTGATTTTGGATAAAAAACGGAGAGATTATTCCAACCAGGAAATCACCTCATAGGTCCCTGTTGTCGGAAATTTAGGCGGGGCTGCAGATAAAAATCTTTTATCATATTTATGGATAAAGCGATAACCTTTAGTAGGATTTAATCCGCTATAAACCGCTGTCGGAAATAAATCGTCTGCAACTATTCCTCCATAGATATTCATGTTTTTAATTGTCGGATAGTCACCATATCTATCAATTTTTAAACCTTCATTTTGGGCGTATATTGAAGCGTGAATATTAATGTCTCCTCTTGCTGCATTATAAGTCACATTAACAGATTGCTCGGAAACCAAGCCTAACATGTCAGTTGAAGCCGGGTTGCTACGAGGGTCGTTTTTATAAACGATATCATTGTCAATATTAATCATTCCCATTCCGTCACCTCCTCGTTTAGACGTGACCACTGTTGCCTGACCACTCAAAGTTCCCCTCATAGTTACATTCCCTTTATCAATATAAATTACACCATTCGGAGCGAGAGTATTTAATGGTGCGGTAACCGGTGCACTCCAAGCATCCCATGTAGTTTTGTTTTTCCCATAGCGTTCTTTATAAGTTACCGTAGCATCAGCATTAAATGTAATATCAACATCTACAAATGATTTGGCACCAACCCCCACAAAAGTTTTCCCGCCTGCTATTGAAATATTTTTGAGATAATCGGGATCATAAGAGTGAGGGACATTTACACCACTTTGATAACCGCCGACAAATACAGGGTTACTTGGGTTAATTAATTTTTTTATCCCTTTCTTGCTTGTAGTTTTTCCTAAAAAAACCGGATTGCCATGAACAATGAGAAAATCATTTGTATGAACAGGTCCATCAAGTGTATCACCGGTTGCCGGTGCTGCAGACATTTTATTGTAAAAGTTACCAAACTTTGAGTAACTGGTCGGTTGAATTATTACTTCGACAGTTTTCGAAATTCCGAAACTCACTCCGATCGAAGTTATTTTTACTCTATCTTTTGGTAAAGTAGTAACGGTTACATTTAGAGTTCCACCACTGTAGCTAATATTGCTTAAACCTGCGTTCCACGATGGGTCGAGAAATACATAATTGCAAGCTATATTTGCTCCGCTGCTGGCAATATTTGAAGCATTCATATCGCTATAATAACCTGTATAACCTTGAGTTGCATTTGTTGTATAGCGAAGGTAGTTTGAATTCATAGTAAAAAAAATGGTACTGAAACCAAGTACAATTATTAATGATGCTTTACCAAACATTTATCTATCCACCTATCTGTTAGAAAGATTTCTTGAGGCTAATCGTAATTGCCTCCAAAAAGCTGTAGAAAATTGTAAATTAAATGCGTCAGGGCTTTCAACCGCAACAGAAATTTCCATATACGCAATTGTTCCTGTAACCGCAACAGGAGAAGTAATCGTATTACCTAACGCATCGAAATAGTTTAACCTAAATGTAGTCACAAGAAACTTTAAAGCAGCAGAACTGTTTCCGTTAATAATTCTGTATAAATATCTGTCGTTAGGGTTTTTGGTTGCTGAGGCTTCTGATTTGGGCCCTATAAAATATCTCACGGAGTCAACTACTCCGTCCAAATTAAAATCGAGTAAGAATGAAACGGCTGATGTGTCAGCAAGTCTAATTGTTGTTGTAGGATCCGGTACTAAATCAGGATTTGCACAGTATCCTAATCGTTTGAAATCCCGTTCAATCTGTTGTGCAATAGATACAAGTTGATATTGGGTTCCCAGTTCGTAAACAAAATTGTAATTATTAGAAATTGCATTCTCATTAGCCCGGAATAGAGTAGTAATCAAAATTCCACCAATTATCATTGCACCAATAATATCTAGAATAGTAGTTGTGCCCATTTTCTCCTCATCTAAAAGTCCAATAACTTAAAACCGAACTGAACGAAATAGAATCTTCCATCGAAGCACTCGTTACGCTGACTGTAAAATTTTTATGGTAAGTTTTTGAGTTTACAGGTGTTGAGGGTGCTGATGGATTTATATAAAATACTCGACACCTTACTCTAAAAATAGCTGACGGCATAGAAGTATCGGTTACATCGTAGTTATTAAAATCATCAAGATCATCAAAAGTATTAAGTGTTTCACCGGATTCAGGCCCTAAAGAATTTGGTGCTGTTAATTGAGTTAGTGTGGTTATTGCATCATCCACTGAGGCTTCGTCAAAAGCAAGCCTTGACCCACGCTCCATCATCGAAGCCGCCAAAGAAGTTGCAAGCAATCCAAATTTCGCATTCTGTAAACTCGTTTGTGCTATTAACAGATTGCTATTAATTCTTAAAGTTAAAAACGATAGAAGCATTATTGCTCCTAAAGTTAACATTGATTGACCGGTATTCATTTATTTATTCCTAATGTATCGATGGACCCTGATACTTAACTAAAGTTTTTGTAAATCTCTCAATAAAACATTCACGGAAACCAATTTTTTTTTCTAAGAAGTTTCCATCGTGATGATTAATTACACTTCAAATATTAAAGAAAAACTTGCAATTAAAAAAAAGAATTTACACAAAATAATACTCAAGTAACATGCCAGAGTTCATGGACTTCTAGAATCCCAAAATGATTCTCATTCATCTTAAAAATTGATGTTTCAGAGTTTGGTTGATTAATTAAATCCGGCTTTAGTATAGATATTTAGACTAATGTAGAAATTTGTACATGTAAGAATTACGTCTCTTACCAAACTTACCAAATTTTTATGATCACTTACCTCATCACGAAACTTCAAAATTCAATACTTAATGCTCCTACTTCAGTTGCGTATTAGTTATAAAAAGTGAGAAATCAGATTTTCGATAAGCTCTAACTTATCGGTAAAGCAAAAGATTTGTTTGATGGCATTGAATTTGTTAATAAGTTTTAAGATTGAAATCTACTTTCGGAACTAGGTTAGTTTAAGTCAAAGCTTTCGAATGATTTTTCTTTAGTCTACTTTTGTCTATATTTAGTGTATCCATGGTTTAGAATTTTTATTTAGTTAATAGCGTAGAAATGCAATGGGGCAACAACAGTTATTATTAATTGTACTGAGTGTAATTGTAGTTTCAATAGCGGTTGTTGCAGGGATTAATATGTACAAAGCATATCTAATTACTGCAAATGAAGAATCTGTAGTTGCAGAAACATTAAATATCGGCGGACTTGCTCAACTTTATTATTTAAAACCAAATTTCCTATCCGGTGGGCAAGGGTCGTTCGAAGGTTTTTCAATCCCCTTTAGTTTAGCAGATAAAGACAATGGAACTTATGCTGTAACATCCGTTTCCCAAAACGAAATTGTAGTAACCGGAACAGGTAAGGTCTTGGATTCTCAAAATAAAGTAGCGAGATCAGTTGTTACAATTCAACCGAATAATATCAGCACTTCAAATATGACACGAGTTAATCCTTAATATCAGCATTTTTTAGGTAATTTAATTTCATGAAACGGCAATAATTACCTGTAATAATTGCGCATTCCTTCTCTCATCCCCATTTTTTGTAGAAAATTCTAATCTTTTTTATGGCACAGTATTAGCGAGTAGTCTGTTGATAAAATTTGTAGAAATAAAAAAAGGATAGAGGCATGGGACAACAACAATTGTTATTAATCGTTCTTGGTGTTATTATAGTTGGTATTGCTGTAGTAGTAGGTATTAATTTGTTTACAGCAAATTCGGTTCAGGCAAATCAAGATGGAGTCGCATCTGATGTTACTAATATTGCAGCACTTGCTCAACAATATTATCTAAAACCGGCTTCTCTTGGAGGTGGCGGACAAACATTTACAGGTTTTACTATTCCTGCTAATCTTGCTACAACAGCAAACGGTACATATTCGGTAGTCGTTGCTGCACAGACAGCTACAGTAACCGGAGTTGGAACTGTTAGAGATTCAAACAGTAAAGTTGCTAAAGTTGTTGTAATTATTTCGCCTAACGCGATTGGAAATGCAACAATTACACGTCAATAATAAATTTTTTTAAAAATTAATTAACTAACTTTCATATATTACTTATAAAAGGATACAAAAATGGGACAACAACAATTGCTCTTAATCGTTCTCGGTGTTATTATAGTTGGTATTGCTGTAGTAGTAGGTATTAATTTGTTTACAGCAAATTCAGTTCAAGCAAACCAAGATGGAGTCGCATCCGATGTTACTAATATTGCAGCACTTGCTCAACAATATTATTTAAAACCAGGTTCATTAGGCGGTGGTGGAAATACATTCACCGGGTTTACGATTCCTGCAAATTTAGCATCAACAGCCAATGGTACTTATACAGTAGTAGTTGCTGCACAAACAGCTACAATCACCGGTGTCGGAACTGTTAAAGATACAAACAGCAAAGTTGCTAAAGTTGTAGTGATTGTAACTCCTAACGCAATTGGGAATGCTACAATTACACGACAATAGTATTTAAGAATTTGTTTATCTGTTTTTTTAGTCGGATCGCTCTTTGAGCGATCCTTTTTTTTTTAATAGATCAACATTTTAAAATTATTAGAAAAAGTTTTTTTTATATTTCTCCATGATTTTAATTATATTTCCTATAATAGTTTAAGTGCCTTATTTCAAGTAATAATTAAAGAAAAAGGCTTCAATGGTCGAATATCGTTTTGTCGCACAAAACTCTGCCGGTAAAGTTATCTCTGGTACTATGTCGGCAACAAGTTCCAAGGAAGCAAAAGAGAAAATAAATACTCTTGCCGCCAAAAACATGCTTACTGTCTCTTCTGTGGAGAAGAAGTCAACTTACCTTTATAAGGCTAAAAAGGGGAATGATAAACCGATAAAAGGGGAACAGAAAGCTTTCAATAAAAATGAAGTTGTTGAAGCTCTTAACCGCCTTGGGTATCAAGTTATTTCCGTTAATAAAAGTTTATTCGAATTTAATTCAAAACCTCCAACTTTTGATATTGTAAATTTTGTTAAAATTAGCGCTGAATTACTTGAACAAAAATTATCATACGGTGAAATTTTAACTCTTCTTATTAATGATACGCAAAATAAAACATTGCGCGAAACTCTCCGTGATATCAATAACGAATTAAAAAAAGGATCTGATAGCCAAACAGTTTTTTTAAGATATCAGAATGTTTTCGGAAAGTTTACTGCATATATGCTGGGCTTAGCCTCTAAAAGCGGAAACATGACCGATATTTATCGTGCAACCGCAAAATTTCTTGAACGTCAACAAGAATTTAAGAAGAGTTTGAAAAGCGCATTAATAACTCCATTTGTAACAATCTTTGTACTTATGCTTGCAGTTTTATATTACGTCGGTTATATCTTTCCTGAAACAGCAAAGTTATTTGTCCGCTTCAATATAGACCTGCCACCAATGACAGCTTTCACCTTAAAAGTTAGTGATTTCTTAACGAATTATATTTATGCTATTTTGGTACTTACAATTGTTCCGCTGATTGTATTATGGCGTTTAGCGAAAACAAAGAGGGGGCAGCTTTATGTTGATGGCATGATGATGAGGCTTCCTGTTGTTGGTAATTTAATTCATAAAACATTAATTGAAGTTTTTTGTCGAGTGTTTTATACGCTGTACAGCGGTTCTGCCGAAAGCATTGAACCAATTAGAATTGCAGCTGAAGCATCCGGAAATGCTTATTTTGAATCAAAGATTAAAAATGTTGCGATTCCTTTAATGATAAAAAAAGGAGCCGGGATAACGGAATCATTTGAAGCAAGTGGTGTTTTTACCGATACAGCAATTTCAAGATTTCACTCTGGTGAAGAAACAGGTACTGTCAAAAACACGGCACTTCAATTGGCAAATTATTATGAAAGTGAGACGGTTTATAAATTAAAAAATATAATAGAATTAATTCAAGTTATCATTGCGATGATTATCATGATCGTAATGATTCTTTTAACTTTAGTTTCTGCAGAAACAGCTACAATAAGTCCGAAAACGCCAGGAGCGGAGATTATTAATCAAGTAATTAGCAGATTTTTTACATGATAGACAGTAATTTAGAATTTACGGATAAAATCGGTTATCTTCTTTTTAAAAAGGGTATAATCGATGTTGTTACTCTTGAAAAAGCCTTAACGGCAAAGAACAATGATCAGAGTAAAGTTAAAAGAAATCTTGCACAGATTCTTGTTCAAGACTTTAATTATGAACACGACACTATTTTCCGTGAAGTGGCTCTTCTTTATGCTTTTAGAGAGTTTGATGTAAAAATTGAAGACATAGCCCAGGAGCGGTATGAAAAAATAAAACAGATGGTAAATAGTGCGGGTGATTCCACAAAATCACTTATGCTTGACAATCATGTTTTGCCATATATGTTTGATGAAAAACAGAGAGAAAAATTAATTCTGATTTCTATTGATCCTACCGAAAGAAATATTCCGAAAATTGCATTCGCACTAAATGCCAAAAAATATGAAGTAATGTTCATTAAGAAGAAAGATTATCAATTACTAATTGATAAGCTTTTTCCGCCGGAGAATGCATTCCTAAAAGCTTTGGAAGATTCCCCTTCTGAAATGTCGACCGAAGATACAAAAGATAAAAATCTTGATGAAGAAGAACTCGATGCAGAAATCAACAAAAGTGCTCTTATTAATCTTGTCGAAGCAGCACTTATTGAAGGTGTACGCAAAGGTGTAAGTGATATTCACTTTGTTCCCAAATCTGCAAAAAAAATGGATATACTTTTTCGTTTGGACGGTGGTTTGAAACTCTGGCACTCTCAAGAAAATACATCTCCTGAAGCTTTGATAGCTGTTGTAAAAGATCGATCGCGCGGTCTAGACCGTTTTGAAAGAGAAAAGGCGCAAGATGGTTTTATACAAAGAGAAATTGATGGGCATATAATTCGCTTTCGTGTTTCAATGCTTCCGATGGTTGGAACAGAATTAAAAAACAAATTCGAGAGTGTCGTTATTCGTATTCTCGATGATAGAAAAGTTATACGCGACCTGAGCCTACTTGGGCTTGCCGGTTATGCAAAGGATGCATTTGAAAAAGCCATTCGTCAACCGCAAGGGATGATCATCTTAACCGGTCCAACGGGAAGCGGTAAAAGTACAACACTTGTAGCAGCATTATATCAAGTAATTGATCCGACTGTAAATGTACTTACAGTTGAAGACCCTGTGGAATATGTAATTGAAGGTGCACGCCAACTTAAAATTGGTAATAAAATGAATTTTGAGCAGGCAATTCGTTCAATATTACGACATGATCCTGACATCGTTCTTGTAGGTGAAATGCGTGATAAGGAAACGGCTGAGGTTGCTATTAAATTAGCAAACACAGGTCACTTAACATTTTCAACTTTGCATACAAATGATGCACCGAGTGCAGTTGCTCGTTTATACAAGATGGGAATTGAACCTTTCTTGATTGCTTATGCAATAAATATAATAGTTGCACAACGTCTTATAAGAAGATTATGTGTTAATTGTAAGAAAAAAATGGGTAACTTTGATCCTGTTTTGATGAAGTCTCTTGGACTTGAGATAGCTGATTGGAAAGACTACCCAATTTATGAAGCTGTTGGCTGCGAAAAATGTGGTAGCAGCGGATATAAGGGGCGACTTGCAGTCCATGAAGCTCTCTATTTCACAAAAGAATTAAAACAAATAATACTCCGTTCAGGTGACGAAGTAGACGAAGAACAAATTCGTAATCAAGCTAAAAAAGACGGAACTTTAAATCTTAGAGATAGTGGTCTTGAAAAAGTAAAATTAGGGCTAACGTCATTTGAAGAAGTTGTTGCTTCTACAATGGATGATTAGTTTTATTAAATTAATTTAAATGAATTGTTATGCTTGAAGAAGTTAAACAGATAATCGCCAAAATTACATCACTTGCTTCCACAACTCTTTGGGGACAAGAACGGGTTAATTTTTTTATTGAACAAATAACTAAATTAAAAGATGATGAGAGGAAATTAATATTTCAACTCTTTCATAAAATTTTAACAACAATGGTCGAGAAAGAGTCATCGGATCTCGAGATTGGCGGTCACGGTAATGATCAATATATTTGGATGCGAACCTACGGAAAGAAAGAGCGGATTAACGAAGTACCCAAATTTACTCTCGATGAATCGGCTATTATTATTCTCAATCTTTTGAATGAGAACCAAAGAAGATATTTAACAGTTACTAAAAGTTTGGACTTTAGTTATACTTTCAGATTGGAGCGGAGAGGAACAGATGTAAGGTTCCGATGTACGGTATATTTTGATTTGGATCAAGTTGCCCTAAATATGCGAGCGATTTCTGATAAAGTGCGTTCTTTGGAATCGTTGGAATTTAGCCCCCACTTAACAAGGGCAGTTAGTCATAATTATGTAAAATTCGGTTTATGTTTAATTACCGGGATTACGGGTTCGGGAAAGTCTTCCACATTGGATGCAATAATTGATTATCATAATAAAATTGACCCGGCACATATTGTTATCATTGCATCACCTCTTGAATTTGTTCATAAGTCAAATGTTGCAATCATTCGACATAGAGAAGTAGGGCGTGATGTCTTATCCTTTAAAGAAGGAGTAATACAATCATTAAGGCAAGATCCCGACATTGTAGTTATTGGAGAAATGAGAGATCCGGATACAATAATGGCATCATTGGAATTAACCGATACCGGGCATAAAGTTTTTTCAACTTTGCATACATCATCAGCAGTTGAATCAATAGATCGTATTATTGCAGAAGTTCATCCATCTGAACAAGATAGAGTAAGAAATAGATTAGCTGATGTTTTGGTTTCAGTAGTTTCCCAAAAACTCGTGCCGACTACAACCGGAAAGCTAGTAATGGCTAAAGAAGTGCTGATTATGAATCCGAGCATAAAGGCAGCAATTAAGAATAATAATACCAGCGAGATATATATGATGCTAAATCAAGGTGGACAAGTTGGGCTTAATACAATGGAACAAGATTTAAAACGATTATATATTCAGAAAAAAATATCTTTAGAAAACGCAATGGCATTTGCGAATAATAAACTACGCATGCAGCAAATATTATCGGCATGAGAATGAAACCAGTTGTAGCAGTATACTGCGAAGGTAATGACACCAAATTTGCCGTTTTTACAAAAGAAAACGGGCAAATTAGAATGCTCAAGGCAGCATCTGTTGACGTCTATAAACCGAATAGATCAGGTGCTGGTAGTAGTGATCCACTTGCATTAATTGATTCAGGTGGTGAAATTGCGCTTGACTCTATAGACTCTACCGGATTGTCTGCAAATGATCAAGGAGCTTCGGTTTTTGAAAGTATCGTAACTTCTGAACTTTCCGGAATCAAATTACAAAATTCGCTATTCCTACCTGTCTTAACGGAGCCGGCTGTATTTTATAGTTCAAAAAACAAAAAGACATTTGAAGGACACGGACTAACTGAGGAAATTACTTCTGTTGTCGATGAAAAAAGACCAAATAAAAAATCCGAAAAAGAAGAAAATAATAGAATCGACATAGCTGATGGAGGTTCGCTGTATGCTTATCTGAGTGCGGATGTACCTTGTTTTAAAATGATTAATTCCATTGCTCGTCTCAATGGTAGAAGATTCTATAAAATTCAGTCGGTTAAAAGTGCCGAAATTTCCCTTTCATATTATGTTGCCAAAAAGAAAAAATTCTTTCCGGATGATTACTCGCTTATCGTCTATATTGGAAAAGAGTATAGTAAATTAATTTTTCTCCATGGAAGAAAATTAAAACATATAGGGTCTACCCTGGATGTAGGGACAGGCAATCTACACACTTACGATGTTTATTTTTCCAAAATTCTTTTAGAGATGGAAAACGGGGGTATTCCTAATTTAGATAATATTGTTGTATGCGGAGAAGATGATTCTGAAAATTTAATACTTTCATTCTATGGAACTTTCCCTGAAGCAAATGTAAGTCGGTTAGAATTTGATTCGATTGAGGTTTCACTTTTACCTGAAGATGCCCGTATAAAAATCTCTTCTTATTCAGTAACAATTGCAGCTGCATACGAGTATTTTGAAGAACTTAGTAAAGAATACAGTGGAATCAATTTACTTCCGAAATATATAATTGAAGAACAAAAAGTTTTTCAATTTGCTTGGCATGGCTACTTAATGTTGCCGATTCTTTTTTTCGCTGCCATATATATGACTCTTCAAATACTGCAGTATAATAGCGAAATATCAAATCTTAATCAGGATATTTTGAGTCAAACTACACTGAAACAGCAGAACCTTGCGCTACTTTCTCAAATAGAGGCGCTTGATAAAAAAGTTAATAACTTCGATCAAACCCAAACCATACTTGATTCCGTTACTGTTGGAACTGAAGTTTGGAGTAATTTTTTAGGTAATGTTTCTGATTTTATGGGAAAAAATAGAAACCTTTGGGCACGCAATGTTTTAGTTGATGATATAGGTGAAGTTGTTCTTGAAGGACATGCATTAAATAAATTTTTACTTACTGATTTTACTGCATTTATGAAGACAGCAACTCTAAGAAAAATTACGTATGATCCAATAAGTTCAGAAGATGCATATCGATTTACGGTAGGGTTAAAAGTTAAAGGAATTCAAAAAGCAGTAAAATGAATAGAAAAATAAAAAATACTTTAGCACTTGTTGCTGTGCTTATTACTATCATTCTGCTCGGATATGGATTTATTTTCATTATCCAGAATCCAAAAATTGCGGATAAGAATAAAGAATTAGTTTCGCTGAAACAATTTGATTATGATCCTGCGATTCTTAATCAACAATTGGAAGAGAAACTTAAGAAAGCAAACATACTCGATTCACTTCTTGCAGCAAGGAAATTCAATATTCCGACAGGACTTTCTCAATTACGGTTTTACGATTTTATAAATTTAATAAGCACCAAACTTTCATCCGAAGCTAAATTTGATGTTGAATATGGTGAAACAAAACCATATAAAGAATTTTATTACTTTGAATATAAAGTTGGCGGTTACGGAAAATTTAGAGATGTATATCAATTGGTCTATGCAATTGAGCAGAGCAAAGAATTAAAAAAAATAAACAACCTGAATTTATCAAGTCTTGTTTCAGTTAAAGATTCTAACGTGCCACTATTCCTTGTAAATTTCTCAATGGAAGTTCAAGTTTACTTTTCATCAGATGATAGATTTGCTTCCACTGAATATGTCGAGAATAACTTAAATATTGGATCGGTTCATGATATTTTCTACCCTTTGATAAGAACTGATATTCCGGCAAATTATGACGGTCTGCTTGATGTTCAAGGAGCTCGATTATTAGCCCTTGTTCCCGAAGGAGCATTCGTATCAGATATGCGCGGGAATTCATATTTATTGATAGAGGGTGACCAGGTTTATTTAGGGTATCTGACAAAAATTGATTATAAAAATAATAGCGTTAAATTCATACTCAACAAAGGTGGTATTGTTGAAAATGTTTCTTTGGAATTAGAACGTGAAATTAGGTTAAAAGAAAACTAGAGAAGAACAATGAAAACTTTATTAATAATTTTCTTCACATTTTGCTTATTCATTTATCCGCAAACCAACCTCGAGAAAAATTTACGAGGTTATACGAGTCCGGATGAAGTCATTACGCTTTCATCTAATATTCCATTTAATCAAGCAATTGAACTACTGAGCAAAATAAGTGAATTAAAAACCGGAAGAAAGATAGTTTCAACTATTTCTAGAAACGAACCTATTGGACTCGAATTAAAAAATATGCAATATGAAAAAGCATTACTTCTGGTTGTTCAATATGCCGGACTTATGTTTGAGATGAAGGAAGATGTTATTGTTGTTAAGAAAAAAGCTGAGCCTAAAGAAATTGAAGATAAAAACACATATGCTGAAGCCACAACACGTGAAGTTAAAATATCGGCGGTTTTTATTGAGATTGATGTTAGTAAAGCACGTCAACGAGGGATTAATTGGTCTTTCCTTTTAGGTGATAAAAATTCTGAGTTTGGGGGTACAATAAGAACTACCGGCGAAATTTTAAATACTGAAAATCAAAACAATGCAAGTTCAACTACTCAAAATCAACTGACAACTGATTTTAATTTGGCATCAAGCTCTACTTTTCAAGCAGGGAACTTCGTTGGGAATGCATTATCATTATTTCGTTTCCTTGAAAATGAAAATATTGGTGAAGTTATAGCAAGCCCTAATATCACCGTAAGAGACAGGCAGGCAGGTAGAATTCAAGTCGGTTCTGACATCTCAATTAAGCAGAGAGATTTTTCAGGCAATGTAATTGAAAGTTTTTTCTCGACAGGTTCTATTATTAAAGTAACACCTTATATTTATAACCAGGATAGTTTGGAGTTCGTATTATTAGACCTTGATGTTGAAAGGAGCAGCGGATTTCCATCTGAAGTTTCGACCGAAATCAAAAAAACAACAGCCAAAACCCAAGTACTTATGCTTGATGGTGAAGAGACAATGATTGGGGGCTTATTTCTTAATGAAGAACAAAAAACCAGAGTGGGAATCCCCTTTCTAAAAGATTTGCCCTGGTGGGTTTTGGGTATTCGCTATTTAACCGGTTCTGATCAAACATCTGTTGTAAAAAAAGAATTGGTTATTCTTATTAAATTAGAATTGTTGCCAATGCTTAAAGATCGATTGAGATTTCCGCAGGAATCTGATGTGCTTGAGAACAGTCTGAACGAATTGAGGGAGAGAGCGAAAAGGAATAAAGTTGAAAAAGAATAAGTTTAATAAATAATTAGGATTATTATGGAGTCTATCTTAATAGTCGATGACGATACCAATTTGTGCAAAATTTTGTCGGAAGAACTTGATGAAGTTGGGTATTCAACACGCTTTTTTACAAATGCAGATGATGCGCTAAATTTTCTCTCAAATCATACAATTGATCTTCTACTTCTGGACTTGAAAATGCCAGAGAAGGATGGCTTTTACGTCCTATCTGAAATAAGCAAACATTCATATTCATTTAAAACAATAGTATTAACGGCATACGCAGACGTCAAAAGCGCCATAGAAGCCGCCAGAATGGGGGCAAGTGATTTTATTAGTAAACCATACGATTTTGATGAACTTCTAATTACTATAAGTAAAGTCTTACAAAAAGATTCTTGAAATGAGAATCAGTTTTAGAATCATATTAATAAACTTTACTATTGTGGTTCTTATACTGGGTAGTGCGGGTACCCTTTTCTATTCTATAATGTTCAATGTTCTAACCTCTCAACAAACAAAATACTTGATTAATTCTGCAAAAGGTTTAATTTATTCTTATGATAATTATAAACAAGAAATTGATGAGCAGGCTGTCATCTTTTTTAATAATGAATCTTTTCCATTCTCGGGAGATAAAAGTCTAGAAAAGTATCGTAATTTGGATTTTGTGATTAAATCCAAAGGGGATACTATCCTAAGTTATCAGAATGCTGCATTTACTTCCAGGGTATTTATGGCAAAGAAGGATATCTCGATTGCTGATTTTAAGAAAGCGAATCCACCGATAATATTAGGGTTCTACATTAATGCCAATGGAGAGAAATTTTATTATGGGAAAATATTAACACAAGATATTTTAACTCAGTTTGCAAAAAGAATTAATGCCGATATTGCAATTGTTACTGATGATAATGTAATCGATTATTCGAGTGAAATAACCAATCAGATTTTCTTTATTAATATTCAAAAAGCTAATAACTTCCTTAAAAATAAAGAGAATTTTGAAATTTATTCTGAGGAGACGGATAACAGTTATTTCCTCGCTACGATATATAGGATTACTGATAATGCAACCCCATTATTACCACTGAACATTATTGTTTTCACCAACATCAGTGAAGTGGCTACATTATATAGTACTCTACGGGATTTCTTGTTTTTGCTGGGTTCGGTTGGCATTGTTCTTTCATTAATACTTACTCTTTTGTTTACATCGAAGATTAGGAAGCAGATTCATAGTCTTAGCGAGAGCACTCGTATTACTACAACAGGAAATTTTCAGAACAGACTAACTATTGAAAGCAAAGATGAAATCGGTGAACTTGCTTTTGCTTTTAATCTGATGTTGGATGAACTCGAAAAAAACGAAAAAGCTAAAAGTGAATATGCAGACTTCATCACATTAATTAATCAGAACCCTACTTTGAGAGAAATTTCTGAAAATGCGTTGAGAAAAATTGTGGGAGCAACAGGTGTAACAGCCGGAGCTTTATTTTCAGTAATCGAGCATGAGATACATTATATAAATTCAATCGGAGTTAATCCTAAAACAATTCCCACTATAGCTAATAGTGATTTTCTAAAATCGGCAGTTGAAAGGCGTGAATCTAAAGAAATAGTTTTTACCGATAATGCACCGATTATCGAAACGGGTTTGTTGAAACTCGAATTACATCATCTTTATATTATACCGATTATTTACAATTACAAAGTTATTGCTCTTCTAGAACTCGCTTCTGTTTCTAAGCCCGCTAAAGAAGCAGTCGAATATATCGATAAAATAAAAGAGCAGCTTGCAATCGGGTTAACAAATTCAATGGCCTTATTACAACTTGAAAACCTTGTTTCTGAGCTTAAAACCTTAAATGATGAGTATCAAAGCCAAAATATTCAAATAAAAAAACAAAATGTGCGTCTTATCGAACTTCATAATGAAATAACAGAAAAAGCAAAAGAACTGGAAATTCAGAAAAGAAAAGCAGAAGAATCGACAGAATTAAAATCACAATTCTTAGCAACCATGTCGCATGAATTACGTACTCCGATGAATGCTATTTTAGGATTAACCGAGTTGGTCATAGAAGATAGTACCATATCACCTAAGAATAATGAGAGACTGGCTGTTGTATTGCGTTCAGGCAAAAGATTATTGAATCTTATTAATGATATACTTGATCTTTCAAAGATAGAAGCCGGTAAAATGGAAGTCCGATATGAAGAATTTTTATTAGATGATTTAATTTCTGAGATTACAGCTTCGATGCAGCCGATAGCAACAGAAAAAAAATTAGATTTTAGAATTATTAAAAAATCTTCAACAAATATTTATGTCACGACAGATAAAAGTAAAATTCTTCAAATTATGATTAATCTTATTGGTAATGCTTTAAAGTTTACTGAAACCGGTTTTGTTGAACTACGCATTAATACTGAAGATGATAAAATATTGATTTTAGAAGTTGCAGATTCCGGTATCGGTATCTCATCAAAAGAAATTGAGATTATATTCCATGAATTTAGGCAGGCAGACAGTTCACCCACAAGGAAGTATGGTGGAACTGGTTTAGGTTTATCAATCTGCAAAAAATTTGCCGAGTTACTCAATGGTACAATTACTGTATCGAGTAAAATTAATGAAGGATCGCTCTTTGTTCTTAAGGTCCCGATTCTTTCAGAACAGTCAAATAAATTTGTGCAAACACATAAAACTGAAATGGATATCAGCCGAATTAATGTAGAGAGTCCGGTACTTATTATTGACGATGATTCAGAAGTTCGCAATTTATTAGCTCAGTTTCTGAATGCAAATGGATACGAGACTGTTTTTGCCGAAACCGGAAAACGGGGAGTTCATTTGGCAAATAGGATTAAACCCTTTACAATAATTCTTGATACCATGCTCAATGATTCTGATACATGGCAAGTATTAAACGAACTTAGAACTAATCCCGCAACCAAAAATATTTCAACGGTGTTAATTACTCGACTACCGAACAAATCCCTAGGATGGGGATTGGGGTCATTTGAATATTTAATTCAACCTATTTCTGAAGAAGATATTATTCCTCTTGTGAACAAACTCCAGAAGATAATTAATAAATCGATTTCAAATCTGTTTTTGGTTGATGATGATGAAGCTTCAATTGAAAGTATTGTTAAGATCTTCAATCACAATAATATAAAAATTAATTGTTTAAGTGATGAACAAAAAGCATTGGATGAAATTGTCATTCAACAGCCGGATGCTATAATTCTGAATCTTTCATTTTTCGGTTATGACCCTATATTTTTAATAAATGATTTAAGAAGTAATAACAAAACAAAACAGATACCGATCATTCTTGTTAATAATATTGATTTCTCTATTGAAGTGAGAGAAGAACTGAATAAAAGCATTGTGCAAATAGCAGAAAATAGTAAAGTTCATACAAATGATATTTTGAAAATTGTGAGAGATTCATTAAAAATTCAGGAAAAAATAATTAGCAAATCTTCAGTGCAAAATGAAAAAGAAGTCGATCTTCAACATGCAGAAAATCTAAGTGATGAAGTTATTCCTATACTTGAAAATGGGTTTATTGGGGAGGTTCTAATTGTTGATGATGATCCTGACAGTCTTTTCACAATAAATGAGATTGTGCAAAAATGCAAATGTAAAACTCTGCTCGCCAAAAACGGTCGTGAATGTTTGGAAATTTTGGAGACAAAAAAGCCTGATCTTATTCTTCTTGATATTATGATGCCGGTTCTTGACGGCTTTCAAACAATAAAGTTGATTAAGGAAAATCAGAGTTATAAGAAAATACCGGTTTTGGCAGTGACGGCAAAAGCAATGCTTGAAGAAAAGGAAGTGATTTTCAAATATGGTTTTGACGGTTATGTTACAAAACCTGTTAATTCAGGTGTTTTAGCATTTAAAATCACCAGATTTTTAGATCAGAGGAATAATAGATCGACATGAAATACATAATTAAAAGATTCACTCTTCTTAATAAAATATTTTTTCAGAAATTCTTTTCACTTCCAATCTTGGGGTTAGATTGCGAATTGCTCTTATGTCGAATGTTCTTTTATTTTAGGTTTGGTCATGTATAAAATTTTAGTTGTCGATGACCAGCAAGAAAATGTTTATATGCTTCAAGACAGACTTGAAACTGAAGGTTTTGAAGTAATAACCGCGTACGATGGTCAAACCGGAATTCAGAAAACTATTGATGAAAATCCGGATTTAATTTTATTAGATGTAATGATGCCGGGAATGTCTGGGTTGGAAGTATGTACTCAATTGATTAAGAATCCGGTCACTTCAACTATTCCAATAATACTTGTGACAGCTAAAACTACAGCCGAAGATACCAAGGAAGGGTTGCAAGCCGGGGCATTCGATTATGTAAAAAAACCTGTAAACAAAGTTGAATTGCTTGCAAGAATAAATTCAGCTCTCAAATTGAGAGAAGTGCAAAAAAAATTGTTGTTTGCTGAAAAACTAACAACCTTTGGAGCAACAGTTGTAACAGCAAATCATAAAATTAAACAACCGTTAACATTAATTAAATTAGCCTTCTCTTCGATAATAAGAGAAATAAGAAAAGATGTCATTGATCGTGAGTTGATAGAAAAAAAAGCCCGCTATATTGAAACTGCTGCCAACGAAATTACAGAGATATTAAATCAATTAAATAGTATCGAAAACCCAACTTTAACAAATTATGTCAGAGATATTAAAATGATTGATACCCCCTAAAGAAATTAAATTAATGTGTTGATTAAAGTTAACATAGTCTCAAAATCATAAGGTTTATTTAAGACTGTCGTTATTCCTAACTCCGAAGAATCAATATTCTCAATTGCCATGAAACTACCTGAAGAAAGAATGATAGGAAAATTAAATTGTAATTTTCTGATTTCTTTAATACAATCAATTCCATTCATTTCAGGCATGTTATAATCAATTATTAGTAAATCTATTTTCATTTCCTCGGTAAGAATTTTTAATACTTCCTGCCCGTTATTTACTTTAATAACGGCAAAGTTTGAAGCTTCAAGAAGTTCTGTTAATAAATCTTGAAGCATTATTTCATCTTCGGCTAACAGAATAATTTTTTCCGAGTGTATATGTGTCAGTTTTGCATGCTCTACTTGAGCTGGCAGATAAATATCGAAACGCGTTCCTTTTCCTTCAATGCTCATAACATCAATCATTCCCTGATGCGCTTTGATAATTCCATATGAGACATATAAACCAAGTCCGGAACCTGCCTCTTTTGATTTAGTTGAAAAGTAGGGATCAAAAATGCGTAAAATATTTTCATCGCTAATCCCGCTTCCCGAATCAATTACGGAAACTACTAAATAATCTCCTTCGGAAAGGAGCGGAAATTCAATGTGATTTTCTTTATTGATGGCATAATTTGCTGCTTTAATAATAACAGTCCCGCTTTGGTTAATTGCTTCCTTGGCATTTACACATAGATTCAGTATTACTTGATAAATCTGCGGTTCATATCCAATAACTTTTGAAATGTTTTCTTCAATTTCAACTTGTAACTCAATACTTGCCGGAAATGTTTGTTTAATAACATTTGCTACATCGTTAATCACCTTAGTCACATCAATGATTTTTTTTAGCCGAGCAGTTGGTTTACCGTATGAGAGCAAGCCTTTAACCAAATCTTTTCCTCTTACTGCAGCGGTTTCGATATTTTCCAGCAGCCGCATATTATCTTTTGAATCCTGATTAATTCTCTTAAGGAGATTTACGCTTCCAAATACACCGGAAAGAAGGTTGCTGAAGTCGTGTGAAATACCACTTGCAAGTTTACCTAGAGTTTCAAGCCGCTGCTTTTGAGCTAAGCGTGTCTCCAGATTTTTTGTAAATTCATTTACTTTGAGAAGTGTTAAAGAAAAACCTAATAAAAAAGAAAGTTGATTAATAATATGGATTTCATTAGCTGTAAATGATTTATTTTTAGCAATAGTTATTATAGCCGATAGTTCATTATTAGTAAAACATGGGGCAAATATTATTTCGTCCATCCCAAGATGTTTTCTAAGGTTGGCAGTAAGTTCTGTTGATTCATTAGATGTTAGATAATTTCTTTTATTAATTTGAATCCATTTAGTCAATACCGGCATAATCTCAGTTAACTCTTTTTGTAACAAACTATGCTGAGTAAACTGATTAGAAAAATTAACAAAGAAAAATTCGGGTTCTTCACGGTATAAAATTATAGCTACACCAATTTTACCGTTAGTTGCTTCACAACAGTTTCTTAAAAGTTTTGCATATAAACTTTCTGAAGTACTCTCTTCAAGTTCAAATGATAGAAAACTGTTGAAGTCCAAATTAGATAAGTATGAAAAGTTTAGATTATCTATTTCTGTCGTTACTCGAGTCTTCTGTGAGGTTAAAAGTATTCTAAATTTTTTAGAATTTACAAAGATTAAACTTGCAGACAATTCACCTATATGAACTTTTAGATTCTCCGCCATAGATTCTTCATGACGAATCTCTGCAATACTTTGAGATAGGTCGGTTAGTATTACTTCCCGATCTCTAATAAAGTCTAGGAAACCAACCGCATGGGAGTCAATACTACCGCTTAATTTAAATGAGCAATAAAGTGAATTTGATTCATTCAATATTTCAATAAATGAATTATATGAGTTGATATCTTCGAAGAAAAGTTTTTTAAGCATTCGGTTTTAGATTGTACTTTTTAATTTTCGAATACAATGTTTTTTGGCTTATCCCAAGTTGTAATGAACTTTGAACTCTTTCCCAATTATTACTTTCAAGTACTCGGAGGATATGAATCTTTTCTAAATCCTCCATGTTTACAACATTCGAATAAGAGGAGGAAACATTCTCTTCTGTATTTTCCCTAACCAAAGTATTTGTTGATGAAGGCAAAAATAAGTTTTCCAGTTTAATAATGTTATCTTCACTAAAAATAATAGCTCTTTCGATAATGTGTTCGAGTTCCCTTATATTACCCGGGAAATGGTATTTAACCAATGCATCAATAGCTTTTTCAGACAATTTTTTGGGAGATCTTATCGGAGATTTAATTTTAAGAAAATGTGTGGCAAGAGTAACTATATCTTCTTTTCTTTTTCTTAATGGGGGGACGATTAAAGTTATTACATTTAATCGGAATAAAAGATCTCGTCTAAAGTTTCTCTTTTCTGTCTCTTCCAAAAGGTTTCGGTTTGTAGCAACAATAATCCTTACATTCGATGTAAAAGTATTTACGCCTCCAACTCTCCTATATTCACCGTTCTCAAGAAACCGTAATAGTTTTGGTTGGATAGTTAAACTCATTTCACCAATTTCATCAAGGAAAAGAGATCCACCGTTAGCAAATTCTACAAGTCCTTGTTTCGAAGTTTTAGCATCGGTGAAAGCTCCCTTTTCATAACCGAATAATTCGCTCTCAATTAACTGGTCTGGTAGCGATGCGCAATTGATTGCCACAAATGGTTTATCGTGACGCACTGAATTTCTGTGTATAAATTCTGCTAGTAATTCTTTTCCTGTACCGGTTTCACCTTCAATTAGAATGCTTGAATCCGATGCTGCTGCTTTTGCTGCGAGGGCAATAATTTGTTTTAATTCTTGGCTGTCACCGATTATTGATGACGATTTTATAGTATTTGCTTGTTTTGTCAGAAGTTCATTTTTAATCAGAAGTTCTTTATGCTCGAGAGCACGATTTATGGTTAAAAATAATTCGTCAAAATTATATGGCTTTGTTAAGAAATCATAAGCTCCCAATTTTATGCAGTCAATTGCTTTTCGTATTTCCGAATCAGCCGTTAATATAATTACTTGAAGAGAGGGATAATTTTCTTTAATGAAACGAAGGACTTCTTCGCCTGAAATTATTTGCATATTCAAGTCAAGAAGAACTAAATCATAACTTTTCTTTTTGATATTTTCAATTGCAAATTTACCGTCATAAACAGTATCTACCGAAAACTGTTTTTCGATTAGTTGTTCTTTAAGCAGATAACAGAGTGCTTCATCATCGTCACAAACAAGTACTTTTATACTGGTGATCATTGATTCTCTCAGAAGTTCTGAATACAATTTAATTTTATCTATAAAATTACATAATAATTCAATTGAGATAAAAATAAATATATCTCTTTTTAGAAAAATATTTTAGTAAAAACAGCTACTTATTATTTATTCCTGTAGATTTGAACTGTTTGTAAATATTCATTTTAGATATAAATAGCTGTTTTGTTTGGTAGATTATCTGATTATTATTAAGTGTAAGGAGTATTAAAATGATTAAGTATAAATTCTTATTTGTTGTAACTCTGTTTTCGATGACATTGCTCTTCTTAATGAGTTGTAAAGAAAGTTTAACAGATAATATCTATGAAACTGTTACCGATAAGACTGCCATTGAAAAAATTGCTGCTGAAGATTCTTCTTTACTTTCATTTGAACAGAACTACAATGAAGAAGGTGGTCTTGACTTTTCATTTGGGAAAATTCAGACAGAAATATTTGCAATTCGAGTAGTTAGAAGAGTTACAGATGTTAATAGAACTTTTACAACCGAAATTCTTGGGGACTCTTCATTTGTAACCACTAAATACATTTTCACCGGAAATATTTTTATTGCAGCTTCATATGATTCAGTTTCAAATGCTGATTCAAAGACAATTGATACAGTTATTGTAAAACCATTTTCCTCAACAATAACCAGAAAACTTATATTTGCTAAGGTTGCCAATACTCAAAATCCGCGATTGAATTGGAAGTTAGTGGCAATATCGTTACCCGAGGGAGGGACTGTTACACAGAATATTTTAATTCAAAAAATGACTATACAGCTTCCTAATGATACACTAATCATCACATCGCCAAACGAATATTTCTTATCAAGAGAATCAGGAAGAATAAAACAAATTCCAACTATAAGAATGAATCAACGTTCTACAATTATTGTGGAGGTTTTTTCGAATTATTCGAATGAAGATTTTGTAACTCTAACTTTCGGCGCTGATATTAGAGGTTTGCATAGAGTAAAAAGAAAATTCACTCTTGATTCAGTTTCCCCAAGCGGAACCGGTTATCTAAAAATTTATAAACAAACTTTTACTACACTTCCGTATGTTGGGCACTTCCACGCTGTTGTGTCTGCGATGTCACGTCAAACTGTTTATGATGATCAAGCTGCTGTTGAGAGTAAATCATGGGGAGTTCCATATATTGTTCGCTAACTTATAAATTGTGAATGCCTCCGTGAATTGGAATTTTAGTGCTTTAATTATCTTGTAATTTTCTAGGGAAAAAATTGAGGGAAAAGAAAATTGTTTTAATTGGTGATTCAATCACCGAAGCCTTTCCGGTAAATGAATTGCTAAGTGATTTCAATATTTTCAATAAAGGAATTTTTGGTGACAATACCAACGGTGTTTATAACCGATTGACTATTGATGTTATAAATGAGTACCCGGATTATGTTTTCATTCTTATCGGGACAAATGACTTTGCCCTTGAAAAAACGGATGAACAGATAGTAGACACAATTCACCTTATTCTTGATAAACTCTCCACAACTTTAGTTATTTCCGAAATCTATTTGACATCCATTTTGCCGACTAGAAATATTTCGAATAGATCAAATGATAGAATAAATTCGATTAACCAAAGTCTCAAAAAAATGTCTCAGAATTTTGGTGTTCACTACTTTGATTTGGCTAGCTTCTTTAAAGATGAAAGAGGCGAATTGCAGTCTGATTTAACAACCGATGGTCTGCATATTTCTGATAAAGGTTATAAATTATGGGCTGAAGTTTTGAAAAACAAACTCCTTTCAAAACCAACACTTTGTTGATATTTTTCTCCATCAGAAATAATTAGATTGAATCTAAATACCGTCCTCTATATCTTAAATAGATAAAAATTCTAAAGAAATGAAAATAATTAATTCAATTTTAATAATAATTATTTGCGTGTTAAATGTTTATGCGCAATCAGGTGAGTTCAAAATAACCCGCTTAAAATATAGCGGTGGAGGTGATTGGTATAATGATCCCTCTGCAGAAGTTAATTTATTAAATTTTATTAAAAGTAATACTAATCTTCGTGTTAAGGCACAATATTCATTTGTCGATATTGCGTCTGATGACATTTTTGCGCATCCTTTTTTATTTATGACAGGTCATGGTAATGTCGTTTTTTCTGTAACGGAAGCTGAACGACTTAGAAAGTATCTTGAAAATGGTGGATTTCTTTTTATTGATGATGATTATGGTTTGGATAAAGCGTTAAGAAGAGAACTGAAAAAAGTTTTCCCCGAGAATGAACTTGTTGAACTCCCATATTCACACGGGATTTACAATTGCTTTTATGAATTTCCTGCCGGTCCACCTAAGACACACATGCACGATGAAAATCCACCTCAAGGGTTTGGAATTTTCATAGATAGAAGATTGGCAGTTTACTATACCTTTGAATCGAATCCGAGTGACGGCTGGGCTGATTCCAATGTGCATAATAATCCGGCACAAAAGAGAGAAGAAGCATTGAAGTTCGGAACTAATATTGTCCTCTGGGCACTAACTAATTGAGTATTTGGTGAAGATTGATTTAACATACTATAACAATATATTATCAAAACTTGACAACCTGATTAAGAGAGAATTATTTGTCAATTTAATAAATGGAGTTCTTCAACTAGTAACTATAGTTATACTATTTCTGTTGATCTCAATTACAGCGGAATATTTATTTAACTTCTCATCCTCTATAAGAACGATCTTATTCTTTTTGTTTCTGATTGTCTTTTTTGCAGTCATGTTATATCACATAATATTGCCTGTGATTAAGTCATTCATGAAGAATACCGAAAGTCGTTATCATTATGCATCAAAAAAAATCGCAATACATTTCCCCCAAGTTAAGGATGAATTACTCAATGTAATGCAGCTTGTGACAGTTCAGCAGAATAATTTGTATTCATCAGGACTTATTAATGCTGCTTTTCTCGATCTTTATAACAAAGTTCGTGATCTAAATTTTGCTTCAATTATTTCATTTACTAAAACTAAAAAACTAGCCAAAGTTTCTTTAGGTATCACTTTCATATTTGTTGCTATGATTTCATTAAGTAGCGAAGCTCAATCAGCATTTTCAAGATTATTAAATTATTCGAACGAATTTATTCCCCCGCAGAAATTTTATTTTGAAGTAACTCCGGGCGATGCAAAGGTAACAAAAGGTGAGGATGTATTTATTAAAATAACCGCTTCCGGAGAGAAACCTCTGAAAATTCAATTCTCTATAAAAGATGAAACACAAACCACTTTCAATAGAGAAACACTTCATGCTGATTCGCTTGGTAATTGGAGTTATAACATTAGGAATATAAGAAATAATACAGCTTACCTAGTTTCGTCTGGAGGAATTGAGAGTCGTGAATATCGAATCGAAGTAATTGACCGCCCCATTATCCAAAATTTGTCGTTGAAGGTTATTCCCCCGGCATATTCGGGTTTGCCTATTATTGAACAATCAGATAATGGAAATGTTACAGGCCTTGCCGGAAGCAATGTTAATCTTTCCATTCATTCTTCAAAAGAATTATATTCCGCCAAAATTATTTTCAGTGATTCTACTTCGATTGCTCTTGCTGTAAGTGGTAAAAAGGCAAATGGACGTTTTACAATTCGCAAGGATACAAACTATTGGCTCACTCTTTTAGATGACGAAAAGAACACAAATTTATCACCAATAACTTATTCAGTAAAAGCATTAGTTGATCTATCACCTTCTATTGATATGATCTCTCCAAATCGAAATGTAAATTTGAGTGATGAGCAGCGTCTTCCTGTTTCAGTAAAAATAAACGATGATTATGGCTTCTCGAAATTAATTCTTAATTATAGACTGTCTGCATCTAGATATGAAACTCCTCATGAAAACTTTTCTTCAATTGAAATTTCATTTAATGCCGGACAAAAAGAACAACTTGTAAACTATATATGGAACTTGAGTAAATTGAATTTAGCAACTGAAGATGTTATTAGTTACTATTTAGAGGTTTTTGATAACGATATTTTCAGTGGTCCAAAGTCTGCAAAAACCGGACTTTTTACAATTCGTATTCCGTCAGTGGATGAAATATTTGCTAATGCTGACAAGAACCAGGATGAAATGGAAAAGGAATTAATTGAAACTTTGAAAGAAGCTGACGAGCTCAAAAAAGAACTAGATAAGATTTCTAAAGATTTAAAACAAGACAAAAAAGATTTAACGTGGCAAGAAAAAGAGAAAATTGAAAAGACGATGGAATCTTTTGAAAAACTTCAAGAAAAAGTTGAAGAGATAAGTCAAAAACTTGAAGAGACCAAAAATGAACTGCAACAAAATAATCTTCTCTCTGAAAAGACTTTAGAAAAGTATATGGAACTTCAAAAATTGATGGATGAAATGACTTCTGAGGAGATGAAAAAAGCGATGGAAAAACTTCAGCAGGCGTTGCAAAATATGGATAGAAAGCAAACGCAGGAAGCACTCCAAAATATGAAGTTTGATGAAGAGCAGTTTGAAAAAAGCATTGAGCGGACACTGAATCTTTTAAAACGAATTCAAATTGAACAGAAGATGGATGAAGTGGTTCGTCGCGCTGAAGATATACAAAAGAAACAAGAAAATCTTGAAGAACAGACTCAAGATGCTAATATGCAAAACCAACAGCAAAGAAATGAACTAGGTAAAAAGCAAGATGAAATCAGCAAGGATATAAAGAAGTTAGAGCAGGAAATGAAAGACCTTCAGGATAAAATGGAAGATTTTACCGATATGCCTAACGATGATATGGATAAGTTGAATGAAGAGATGCAGCAACAGAAGAATGAGGAACTTTCAAAGGATGCTTCTGAGCAATTGAAAGATCAGCAAAAACAGAATGCTCAAAAGAGTCAGAAACAGTTATCGAAAAATATGCAGAAAATGAGCCAGAGCCTTTTACAGATGCAGCAACAAATGGCTCAGCAAAATCAGATGCAGACTCTCATCGATTTAATGAAAGTATTAAATAATCTAATTTCACTTTCCAAACAACAGGAGGAATTAAGGAAACAATCTCAAACGGGAGATCAAAGCACGATGAATCCGGAGAATGCAAAACTTCAGAGCAATCTGAAAGCCAATCTTACAAAATTAATGAACCAGCTTTCGGAACTTTCCCAGCGGACTTTTGCCGTTACCCCTGAAATGGGAAAAGCGCTCGGTAATGCACAGCGTGAAATGGATAAATCAGTTGAAGCAATGCAAAATCGTAATTCACATATGACCTCAAATAGTCAGGGCGAATCAATGAAATCTCTGAACGAAGCCGCTGCTATGATGAAAGGAACAATGGACAATATGATGCAGCCCGGGGGGCAAGGAGGTGGAATGATGTCCTTAATGCAGCAACTTGGACAAATGGGACAACAGCAAATGCAGTTAAACAATATGACTCAAATGTTACAGCAAATGATGTCAGGACAAATGAGTCCTGAGCAGCAAGGGCAGCTTCAACGACTTGCTCAACAACAGGAATTAATCCAAAAATCATTAGAACAACTTAATAAAGAAGCAAAAGAATCGGGTAAGTCAAAAAGTTTACCTGCGAACCTTCAGGAAATTTTGAATCAGATGAAGGAAGTTGTAACCGATATGAAGACTGATAATCTTGATGAGAATATTGTTCAGAAGCAGGAAAGAATTTTATCAAAATTACTTGATGCACAGCGTTCAATTAACGAAAGAGATTTTGAAAAAGAACGCGAATCAAATACCGGACAAAATTTTACCAGACAATCACCTAAAGATTTAAATCTTATAAACAGACGAAGTAATGATCGTCTAAGGGATGAGTTAAATAAAGCCACGCAAGAAGGTTATTCAAAAGACTATGAAGATTTGATTAAGAAATATTATGAAACATTGCAGAAGATTCAGAAGTAGTTTTTTCGAAACGATTTGGCGTTTATACGGAATTTGTAAAAGACTCTTACATTTTGAAAATCTTAATAATATCATCTTCAACTAAGAAAGCATAATCGCTTTTAACAGACTGAACATATTTTTTTAATTCATCGATTGTTGGATATCCATTTTGTCCAACAAACAATCTTGCATCATCAATTAAAACAATATGGTCTAATTTTGATTTAAAAATCGCATCAAGCTCCTGTTTTATTGGAGTCTCTGATGCTCCTTTTGCAGTTTCAAATCCAGAATAATGTCCATCAAGCCAAAAGATTGCAGGAACAGTAATTTTTATTATTAATGAATTTAGAAATTTCTCACTATCTGCGTTAATAATTTCGATATGTTTAAATTTTCTTACTCTCTTCCGAGCAACTTGATAAAGTTCTTTTGAAAGTTCAATCGAAATTATTTTTTTAAAGTGGTCCCTTTGTGCATATACCATTTCTCCCATGAATGTTCCAGTTTCCACTAAAGTATAGATATTAAACTTCTTTTGAAGATCTATTATTGCTTGTTGTTTTATTACATGAGGAGTTAAGCCTTTTTTACCGCTGTTTATCCAACTATGAATTACTTTATTTTGATGCCTTTTCCTGTTAAGAAATTTTATCTTCTGCCATTTTAGAAAATCAATGATTACCTTTGGTATAAATTTTTTCATAAGTCCATTTATTTCAGATTAAAATTATTATTGATTATTGGGTTTTGGAAACTGTAAGTCAAATATATTTACTAATTTTTATTCTCCTATCAATGTAACGACCAATCTTCTTGATCCGCCTCTATTTCTATGTTCGCAGAGATAAATCCCTTGCCATGTCCCAAGATTGAAGTCACCATTTGTAATCGGAACACAAACCGAACTACCTAACAATGAAGATTTGATATGAGAAGTCATATCATCTGTTCCCTCATAAACATGCTCAAAATAGTTAGCACTTTCCGGAACAATTGTATTGAAATACGTTTCCATATCGGTTCGAACTGTCGGATCAGCATTTTCATTTATAGTGAGAGATGCAGAAGTATGTTTTATGAATATATGGGCTATTCCTATTTTTATGGAGTGTAACTCTGGTATGGCCTTTGAAACTTCATTAGAAATCAGGTGAAATCCGCGTGGTTTAGGTTTTAATACTATCTCTTTTTGTAGAAACATAAAAATTTATCGAAATGAATAAATAAAATAAGACTGACTCAATTTAGTATAAAGTATGACTCAGTCTTAGAATTATTATTGATACTAATGAAGTTTACTGCATATTATGATAAACCGATTGAACATCGTCATCATCTTCAAGCGCTTCGATAAGTGTATTAACTTCAATTTGTTCTTCTTCATTAAGCTCTTTATAGTTTGTCGGGATATACTGAAATTCAGTACTCAATGCTTCTAAACCTTTTTCTTCAAGTCCTTTTTGCATAGAACCGAAATCTTCAAAAGCCGTATAAATATAAACACCATCATCCATTACTTCTAACTCTTCAAGTCCGAAATCAATCATCTCAAGTTCAAATTCTTCAGCATCACCGATTGCTTCTTTATCGAGTTTTATTAGAGCTTTATGTTCAAACATAAAAGAAATACTTCCCGTATTACCAAGAGCCCCTTCATACTTTCTGAAAAGATGACGAACATTTGCAACTGTACGGGTTGTATTGTCAGTTGCGCAGTCAACAATTATTGCAACTCCATGCGGTCCGTATCCTTCATAAATTATTTCAGAATACCCTGATGTATCCTTTGATGAAGCACGTTTAATTGCAGCATCAATACGGTCTTTGGGCATGTTTACACTTTTTGCATTTTGAATTGCTATACGGAGACGTGTATTTGTTTTGGTGTCAACGCCACCGGCTTTAACTGCAATCTCTATATCTTTTCGAACACGATTAAAAGCTTTAGACATTTTGGCAAATCGTGCAAACATTTTATGTTTTCTTTTTTCGAATATTCGACCCATAAAAATTCTGTTTCTTTTTTTAGTGATTCTTTAATATTTATTAATGCAAAAATAATCATGAATTGTGTCAAATAAAATTCTACCGATACAACTTTCGATTAATTATGTGTATCGGAAAGGGGAGTGCTATATTTTTCTTTTATAATTTCAAGAATATTTGGTGTATTGTCCGAATCTTCAACAACATTCCCGTTATTTAGTAATACTAGACGCGGTGGTGATGAATTCAGGTATGGGAAAAACTCCATCACATCCAAAATGATGTAAGGAAATTCTTTTTCCGCAAAATCGAAAAACGTTTTAACTTGTTCAGTTTCCCCAAGAAATAAAATTGCCATTGGTGGAAGTCTATATTGTTTCTCAAGATTTGCATAATCTTTTGCGGCTTGCATACAGTGATCACAATCGAGACTGAAGAGAGCAACCAGCTTAATCCCGTTGTCAACATCTATTCTAATTCCTTTACTGAAGTTTTTGTAAGCCGCAAAGATTGAGGTTGTTTTTGGAAGTAGCTTAATTTTTTCGGATTCAGTTTCAACTTTTATTGCTTTTTCGTTTTTAATTGATTCAGAAATCTCAGTATTATTCTGAATGATTTTTATATTGTCAACTTTGGGGTCAGGCTCTTCATTAATACTGTTCAAGCTGTCGGAAATCATTTTTTGAATTTTGGTTTCTTCGGGCAAAATATACGGCTTTAATGGAAATAAAATGAATATCGCTAAATAGCTTACTATTAAAATAGTGCGAGGTAGTTTATAGTTACGCAAATGTTCATCTTTTATTTTTAAATAAATGAAAATTAATAATCCCATCAACACCAGATTTTTTATTAACGCCTCGAGGGAAGTCATTGGAAGAAGTTGTCCGAAACATCCGCAATTATCAGCCGAATTTCCTATTGCAATCGAATATATCAAATGAACATTAAATATCATTAGGAGGATGAATGAAGAGGGGTAAATAATAGATTTTAGATAAAATTTCTGAAAGAAAGAGAATCCAAGGAATAACTCAAAGCCGATTATTAGTCTGGAAAGAAAAGGAGCATAATTCCAACTTGCAATTTTTTGTGAGACCATAGTAAGTTCAAAACTATGAATCGGAAAGAGCTTTGAAACAGCCGATAATACAAAAAGAAGTCCGAGGAAATAATTGATAATACGTATAATAAGTTTTGTCTTGTCGTTCGCCATATTTGCCTATAAACTAAAACGATAAATTAGCTTTTCAAAAACTAATCCAAATATTAATTTCTATCAAGCCGAAACGGATTGGTCTCTAATTTGATTGAAAGATATCATTCAATATTATTATATTGACTAAAACAAAGTAAACAATTTGGGAAAACTATATGAGAAAACTATTTTTAATCTTTGCATTTTTGATTTTAACATTTTCATTGATGCATAAAAATACCGAAGCTTGTACAAATTTTATAGTTACAAAAGGGGCTTCAACCGACGGCTCAACAATGATTTCTTACACTGCCGATTCATATCTAATGTACGGTGAACTTTACCACTATCCGGCTGCTATTTATCCTGAAGGAACCATGCTTGATATTTATGAATGGGATACCGGAAAATATCTTGGAAAAATTAAACAGGCATTAAGAACATATAATGTTGTCGGCAATATTAATGAACACCAAGTTGTTATTGGTGAAACCACTTATGGCGGAAGAAGCGAGTTAGTTAATACAAAAGGAATTATTGACTATGGTAGTCTGATTTATATTGCATTACAAAGATCAAAAACCGCAAGAGAAGCAATCAAAATTATGACTGATTTAGTTGCAGAATATGGTTACTATAGTTCGGGTGAATCATTTTCTATCGGCGATCCTAATGAAGCATGGATCCTTGAGATGATTGGTAAAGGTGAAGGGAATAAAGGAGCTGTTTGGGTTGCAATGAAAATTCCCGATGGATATGTTTCGGGACATGCTAATCAAGCTCGGATAACAACCTTTCCTCTTAATGATCCGAATAACTGCATCTATTCTCCTGATGTAATTTCATTTGCACGTGAACGAGGTTACTTCTCAGGTAAGGATTCAGAATTTAATTTTTCGGATGCTTATGCAAGATTAGATTACGGTGCAATTCGTTTTTGTGATGCACGTGTTTGGTCTTTATTCAGACGAGTAAATAAAGATTCTGACAAATATATCTCCTACATAAAAGGGGAGAATTTAGATCGTATGCCTTTATGGGTTAAACCGGATAATAAATTATCAGTTCATGACGTTATGCAGCTTATGCGCGATCATTATCAAGGAACCGAACTTGATATGACCAAAGGTATAGCCGCCGGTCCCTATTCAATGCCCTACAGATGGAGACCCTTAACTTTTTCACATAACGGAGAAGAATATTTTAACGAGCGACCAATCTCTACACCTCAAACCGGATTTTCATTTGTATCTCAATCACGAGCTTCTCTACCCAATGAAATTGGTGGCGTTTTATGGTTTGGTTTGGATGATACCTATATGACTGTTTATACTCCAATGTATGCGTCAATGACCAAAATTCCCTATAACTTCAAAAAAGGTTTAGGTTCATTAGGTGAATTTACGTGGGACTCCGCTTTTTGGGTTTTTAATTTTGTCTCTAATTATGCTTATCCAAAGTTTTCGGTTATTATCGACGATATTCAAAACGAACAAAATCGATTAGAAGGAACCTACCTTTCACAACAGGAAAGAATCGAAAATAGTGCTTTGGCTCTTCTTAAAGAATCAAAAGGAAAAGCTGTCGATTATTTAACTTCATATTCAAACGAGATGGCTTATAACACTTATTCAAGTTGGAAGAAGCTGGGTGAAAATCTAATAATGAAATATATGGATGGAACTAAAAAGAGTGAGTTCCACAAACCTATCAATATTGGTTATCCTGAAGATTTCAAAAAACATATTGTTGAAGAGGCTGGCGACAAAATTAAAATGAAAAAACTCCCCGGACAAGACGAACGTGAGTTTGCTCTTTTAGTTGAAAAGGGGAACAAAGATCTTTCGAGTAAAAAATATGAAGAGGCAAAATCTTCATTTACCAAAGCGTTGAAAATTAAAGCAGACAATGCAGAATTGAAATCAAAAGTTGAAAAAATTGATAAGATTCTTTCAGATATTGAAAAACTTCATAAAACATATTTAACCGAATAAATCAAAATGAATGTTAATAACCTACTCCCCCAAAAATGGGAGTAGGTTATTTTTTCAATAAAATTCGATACCTCCATTCTTTCCCCTTGCTGTCCAGCCTCACCTCCCGACATTGCACTAAAGCGGTGTATAATTTCCTGACTTGTCCAAATTAGTGCGGCAGGAGATGAAGTTTAAGTAATAAAGCTGAAATATATTCTGAAAAAGGGACTCGTTTAACAATAATTTTATTA
>JAGUXE010000258.1 GCA_020061995.1 Ignavibacteriales bacterium
TGTAGAAAAGCCTGTAATAAATCAAGCAACAACCGATCCGTACTATACTTTTGTCTGGGCTGAGGAAGAAGGTGCAACAAATAAATTTGCGGATAATACATTATCAACAATCAGAACTGCCTCAACAACCGGAAAGTACATACAATTAAGCGGAGGTAAGTATAAATCTGATATGTATATAAATGCACATACTGAAAACGAAGATGTAAAATTCTTTACACAGTCTGAAAATTTCACAAAATTATAAAAACAAAATAACGTACCGATATCAAAGGGTCGACAGGGAGTTGTCGGGATTGATTCAGTGCAATTTTATTTTGTATTTGGCGATATAGAAGTAAATGGAGGGAAAGTAGATTTTGAGGAACTTTCCTATACAGCAGACATTAGCCAAAATCAAGTGTTCAACAATTATTTAAGAAGTGAGCCATTTGCGCTAAATGATAATTCAGAATTTTCATATAGCGTGATATACGGGGTATCAGACTCATTAGGAGCAGTAAATGTATTATCCCCAAACAATAAAGTCAGTTTTAAGACTGAATTAATTGATGATGCTACAAATGAGGTAATAGGTACATTTGATGCAACTGAGTATAACAGTGGGAATATAACAAATTACAGAAACATTGCTTATGAAGTAAATACAGAAGGAATCGGGAATAGAACTGTCCGATTACGCTTAGTAATAACGCCGACATCGGAATGTAATTATACTCTCGGAAATAGAATTGCTGAATGGAGTGCAATGGGTAAATCCGGAAAAACAAAGATATCATACAGAGGGACTGATATCCCGACCGAATACGCCCTTTTCCAAAACTACCCGAACCCGTTCAATCCGGTAACAACAATAACTTACCAAATCCCGAAAGAAGGATTAGTAACGCTAAAAATCTATGACATACTCGGCAAAGAAGTAACCACACTAATAAACGAAGAGAAACAAGCCGGTAAATACAGCATAGATTTCAACGCATCAAAGCTTTCAAGCGGTGTATATTTGTATGAACTACGTTCAAACAAGTATAAATCGACAAAGAAATTGTTGTTGATGAAATGACGACAAACGTCGTGAGAGTAAATAAAAATAGTGAATAAATTTCTTAAGAAGGCTGTTGAAAGACAGCCTTTTTTATGAGGAGTCTTTTACTAATTTTGCAAACTGGCTTAAGTTCCCAAAAGACAATTTCCCATTTTTAGGGTTGACTGATTATCAAATTGATAAATATTATTTTCACCATCTGATAATTTAATCTCAGTGGATTCCATTTTTCTTCTCTATTATTGAAGTTTTTTAATCTACTTTTACGGCACTATAATTGTCTGATATTTCGAAAAAAAGGAATTACTAAAAAATGAAATTTCCACTTACAAAATATGCCCTGCTGATTATAATAAACTTATTCTTTAGTGTTAATACAACTGCTCAAAATTATCAGCTCGTTTGGGCTGATGAATTTAACGGAACCTCGCTTAACACAACTGATTGGGCTTATGAAATAGGTCCTAATCCGGCAAATAACGAGCTCCAATATTATACAAATCGAATCCACAATCTTTATCTGGAAGATGGTAGTCTTGTTATTAGAGCTTTGAATGAAATTTATGGCGGGATGAATTACACTTCAGCAAGAATTAAAACCAAATTGAATTGGAAGTATGGAAAAATTGAAGCCAGGATTAAACTTCCTTATGGACAAGGAATCTGGCCTGCATTCTGGATGCTTGGTCAAAATATTGGTTCGGTTGGCTGGCCCGCATGCGGCGAAATTGATATAGTTGAACTTATCGGTGGTGGTCCGGGGCGCGATAATCGTTGTTATGCAACTCTTCACTGGGAACAAAACGGTCACGCAAGTTATGGTGCAAACTATACACTCCCTTCAGGAATATTTGCTGATGATTATCATGTTTTCAGTGCAATTTGGACTCCACAAAAAGTAGAGTGTTTTATTGATGGGATAAGATATTTTGTGATTGATATTACCCCTGCCGCGCTAAGTGAATTTCACGCACCTTTTTTTATAATATTAAATCTTGCTGTTGGAGGTAATTGGCCTGGTTCACCTAATGCTTCAACAATTTTTCCACAGTATATGTTTGTTGATTATGTGCGCGTTTATCAGGATGCAGCATCAGTTCCAACCATAGTTTTAACTTCCCCTCAAAATAATGCAATTATTCCATTTGGGCAGGATGTTTTGATTAAATCAGGAGTTCAGTTTTCGGGTGAAATTTCTAAAGTCGAATTTTATCAGGATGCAGTGAAAATAGGTGAAACTTCAACCACTCCTTATGAGTGGACATGGAAGACACCCTCTCAAGGTTGTTACAAATTAAATGCAAAAGCTTATACAACTGAAGGGTTTTATTCAAATTCGCAAACGATTTCTGTAAAAGTTGGCATCGATTGTATTGAAGCCCCATACTCAGGAAATCCAATTAATATTCCGGGAATAGTTGAAGCAGAAAACTTCAATATTGGTGGTCAGGGTGTTGCGTATAACGATTTTACACCTCTCAATAGTGGCGGAAGTTACCGTCCCAATGAAGGTGTTGATATTCAAGAATGCTCGGATCTTTATGGAGGTTATAATATTGGATGGGTTTCTCCGGGCGAATGGCTCAATTACAAAGTAGATATAAAAGAGAATTCTTTATATAATTTTGAAATCCGTTACTCGGCAGGAACCGGCGGCGGTGTTTTTCATATTGAAGTAAATGATGTGGATGTAACCGGACAAATTCTTTTAGAAGGAACCAGCGGCTGGCAGACTTGGCAAACATTTATCAAGGAAAATATTAATCTTTCACAAGGAGTTAAAAATCTAAAAATTGTGATTGAATCGGGTGAATTCAATTTGAACAGAATAGAGATTTATAAGCTGAATACAGTCCCTCAGATAAATCTAATTTCTCCAAATGGAAGTGAAGTATTTGGAAGCGGAACGGTTCAGGAAATCAGATGGGAAAGTCTAAAAATTCGTGATCTACAAATCGGACTTTCTACAAATAACGGGACAAGTTGGTCATTTATAACCTCACTTGCTCCAGCTCAATTTGGTGTTTTCAGATGGAAGGTTCCGGATTTGCTATCAGATAATTGCAAAATTATGGTTGTAGATAAAAGTAATTCTACCCTAAGAGATTTAAGTGATAATGTTTTCACAATTACAAATATTGTTTCAGTAGATGATGAAGTTATTCCCGAGACATTTCAGTTAAGGCAAAACTATCCAAATCCATTTAATCCGGTAACTAACATAAAATTTTCTATACCGTCTGTAGTGCGAGATTTATCTCGTAACAGTGGATCTGAAAACTCCCAGTCTAAAGTATCATTAAAAGTATATAACATTCTCGGTAATGAAATTGCAACATTACTAAATGAAACAAAATCTCCCGGAATATATGAAGTTGAGTTTGACTCCAATAAATATAGTTTGACCAGCGGAATATATTTTTACAGATTACAGGCGGGGGAATTCGTGGAGACTAAGAAATTAGTTTTGATGAAGTAGATTATTATAAACCTTCGAGACTTTACAATCTCGAAGGTTTAACAAGAGGAAATATTCATTAAAATTTCCTTGCAACTACAACAACCGTTTTAAGTGTTTCGATAACACTATTGTCAATGCCTACAGCTTCTAGAAAAATAATATAAATCCCAATCCTCAAAGCATTTCCGCCATCGTCACGACCATCAAAAATTATTGAACCTTGATTAGCCGAGGGGATATTATTTGCTAATGTTCTGACATGCCTTCCCTTGCTGTCAAATATTTTTATCCGAACTTGTGCTACGTTATGGGTAAGTGTATAATTTATAATTGTGAAATCTTCAAAACCATCATTATCAGGAGAGAATGGATTTGGTTCAACGGTTAACGCTTTATTCCGTGATGAATTATCTGCAAAGATACTGTTTACACTTCCCGGGGAGGCGCCATAGTTCGAAACTGATGTGCTCCAATTTGCAGGATTATTTGATGATATTTCAGGGTTTATTCTTTCTAGCGAGCGATTCCGAGTATTTGATATTTGTTTATTATGCCATTTGTCAGAATAAAAAACGGAATCAATTACATTTCCCCGAACATCTTTTAAGAGAATTAATTCACCGGTATTTACCAAACCAAGATTGGAACTGTTGATAATCGACTTATTTGAATAATTCACAAGATTTGAATATCTACTCAGCACAAGCGAATCAGCTATTAGAACAAAATAATTTGATGGTGGAATTATGATTGAAGTATCACTTAATCGGTAAAAATTCTTTTTCTCATCTTCGATGCGCCAACCACCTATGTTTACGGAATCGTTACTATTATTAAAGAATTCAACAAATTCGTTATTGTCGATATCCGGTTCAAACATTATTTCGTTGATTATTAAATTATTTCGTGAATAAGCCGGAATAGTTTCGATTGAATTAGGCATACCGGGAGTAGCTCTTTTTAATGAAGTTGCCCAATTTGAACTATCATTTGAATATCCGGTATTGCTGATCCGTTCTAATGAAAATCCGTTACGCCCTCCCCATGCTGATTTATAGACCACAGAATCAATAATAGCATTTCTGAAATCATAAATAAAAACGCCATCTGAAGTATTACTTAATGATCCAAAAACAGCTTTTATTAAAGGAATAGTCTGTCCAGGATAAATTGCAGAAAAAGAAGTATCTCTTGCAATTACAACACGCATATCAGGTAATAAAATGAAATCATCGGAAGTAATAAAAATTTTGGTCGGGGTAGTTAACAAATCACTTATAAACCAATTTTTGAGATTAACAGTATCAACAGTAGGATTATATAACTCAACCCATTCCGGTTCATTGTATTGCGGATCGTACATGATTTCTGTAATCAAAACTGATTTTTGTTGAAAACCCGGTTCCACACTTTTTTGAATTAAGTTATTATAAATATCGTCATCTTCATTACTAAAAAGTTCAACAGTAATATTAGTTCTATAATTCAATTGTGGAATAGAGTTGCGTGAAGTTACCTCAACAGAATCAAACGAATTTAATCCGTTAACAATAATAGAATCTAACAGTTGTTGCGGTGCGTTTGAAGTGTCTGTTTGGTATTTAAATGTAACTGTAAAATTATTTGAAGAGGAGATTCCTATGTTTTTTACCTCCGCCATAATTCCGACATCATCATATTGTTTCGGATATTGAGGTTTAAATTGTAAATCGGAAAATGTTAAATCAATTTGTTTTTGAGAAACACTATTGACTCTTCCCGGAGTACTCTGTTCAATATCAAAAGATGTTCCCCAATTGATTTGAATATTTGAAGCTGTGGCTGAAGAAATTCTTTCTAAGGAATAACCGGTCAATCCTCCCCAAGTGCTTGAATAAAGGACGGAATCAATTACAGCTCCTCGGTCATCATAAACAATTATGCCATCCGCATCATTATTAAGATTTGGGAGATTCACTTTAA
>JAGUXE010000198.1 GCA_020061995.1 Ignavibacteriales bacterium
ATAATGTTAATGGTAGATATTTTGATGCATCAATGATTTGGGCTCCGATAAGTGGAAGAATGATCTATACGGGACTTCGATTTAAAATGTAGACTTTAATTATAATACTTTTCGCTTCAACTTTCTTTTATTATTAAAAGGCATAAAATATTTTTTATTTTATGCCGATTTATACTATTTTTAGCCAACTTTTTTTAATCACACGGGCTAAGATTAAAAATAAATTCCATCATTAGTAAATCTCATTGAGAAACCAAAGGTATTTTTTTTATGTTGAATTATATTCAAGAGTCAGCTACTCGATTTGCAAATAAAACTGCTTTTGTAATAGAGAATAAAAGTTATTCATATTCTGATTTTGCTTTAAAAGTTTCCGCATATAGAAACCATCTTGATAACATCGGTGGGAAAGAACTTAAATTAATTGGTGTTGAAACTTATAATGATATAGATACTTATGCATCAATTTTCGGTATACTCTTTTCAGGGAATGGATTTGTTCCATTAAACCCTTCAAATCCAATTGATCGTAACCAATCTGTCATAGAGCAATCACAATTAAAAGTAATTTTAACGAGTAATAAAGATTCAGAAATTGCTAAATTAGCAAATTCATTAAACATTAATGTGGTTTCTTTTGATGAATTGAGTCTGGTTGAAATCAATCTTACTCTACCTGATGTTTCAGAGAATGAAATTGCTTACATACTTTTTACATCGGGAAGCACAGGGGTTCCCAAAGGAGTACCGATTAGCCGCAAGAATTTAAGTGCTTTTATTGATGCGTTTTATGCTCTCGGTTATGATGTTGATGAAAACGATCGTTTTATGCAAATGTTTGAACTGACTTTTGATTTTTCAATTTTCACATATATTGCTCCACTTTGCAAAGGTGCGAGTGTCCACACATTACCAGCAGGAGGGATTAAATATGCGAATGTATATACAATTCTAGAAGAACAAGAAATCACATTCGCAGCAATGGTACCTTCGATATTATCATATCTACGACCTTATTTTGAAGAAATTAGATTTGATAAAATGAAGTATTCACTTTTTTGCGGTGAAGCTTTAGTAAAAGATATTGTAACTGAGTGGCAGAAATGTACACCTAACTCAGTAATTATAAACGCTTACGGTCCAACTGAAGCTACGGTTTTCTGTTTAATTTATAATTGTTCTAAAGAATCAAATTATATTAAAGAACATAACGATGCTGTTTCTATCGGTCAAGAGATGCAAAATACTAAGGCTATTATTGTAGATGAATACCTAAAAATTCTTCCCTCCGGAGAAAAAGGTGAATTATGCCTTTCCGGAGTTCAAGTTACGCCGGGCTATTGGAATAATGATGAAAAAAATAAAGAATCTTTTTTCAAAGTAATTATCGATAAAAAAGAAGAAATTTTCTATAGAACTGGTGATCTCGCTTATATTGATGAGCAAGGAGATTTCATGTTTTTAGGGAGACTTGATTATCAAGTTAAAGTAGATGGATTTAGAATTGAACTTGGTGAGATTGAACATCATGTTAGACATCATACAAATTTAACAAATGTTGTCGCTGCCCCGATAAACAATAAGGTCGGAACTGCTGAAATACATTTGTTCATGGAAAATTATAACGGTGATTCAAATGAACTTGCAGCAAGGCTCAAAGAAAAAATTCCGCATTATATGATTCCATCTTATTTTCATTCTGTACTCGCTTTTCCACTCAATGCGAATGGAAAAGTAGATCGAAAAGCTCTTATTCAGAATTATTCGAAAAAATAAAATATGGAATCAATTACATTAAGATATGCGGAACAGCGAGATATTGACTTCGTTGTTAAAGCGATTGTAGAATCACTTAAAAGTGGAACAGAAACTATAGTATATTGTAAATTGTTCAATATAAATGTTGAACAATTTATGGAAATAGCAAAAAAAATGTTAAGTGAAGATTTTGAAGGGCATGATTTTCATTTAGGTAGTTTTTTAATTGCTGAAGTTGATGATATTCCTGCAGGAACATGTATTGCATGGGTTGAATACAGTTCAGGCATTGCAAGTTCAATTATAAGGGCAAATTTATTACTCGAATTTATAGAAGGCGATCTTTTAAAAGATTTACATGATAAATTTAATCTAATGCATCAAACACATCTTGATAGAGAGAAAAACAATCTACAAATTGAATTTGTTTATGTCGATCCAAAGTTCAGAGGAAAAGGTATTGCTCCCTTGATTATCGAAAGTCATATTGAGAGACTTAAAAAGCGTTTTCCGGATATTTCAAAAGCTCAAGTTATTGCTTCTAAGACAAATGATAATGCATTAAAAGCTTATCAAAAAATTGGGTTTGAAATTGTAATTGAAAAAGAAGTTATAGATCCGGAAGCAATCAAGTTAATCCCGGCGAACAAAATTGTTCTTATGGAAAAATTTATTTGAATCCCCGTTTTTGTGTTATTATATAAATCAAAATATTTAAAATTATTTTCAATCGTTTAAAGGAAAATTATGCTTGAGAGTATCAAGAATTCATTTCTTAGATTCCCTACGAATAATGCTTTTTATATTGATGGGGTTTTTTATTCTTATCATGATGTGGCTTCAATTGCATCAAAGATTAGGAATTACATTGATATAAACA
>JAGUXE010000379.1 GCA_020061995.1 Ignavibacteriales bacterium
AGCTTCTGTTGGTAATCCGAATTTAATTGTTGTAGAAGGGTTAAATGGATTCGGATAGTTTTGTTGAACATAGAAATCTGACGGCATAACATCTTTAATACCGATTAGAATATCATTTACAAGTGTAATATTGAAAGTGTCAACACTTGCAATGATTGTAGTTTCAGATCCCTTTGCACGGACTGTCCATTTTGTTTTTAATGTATCTTGTCCTGCTAACCAGGTTAACACTTGTCTACCGGTAAAAGTAAACATTGTATCATTAAGTGCTGCTGATTGATAAAGTGGTGATTTTAACAAAATAAATTGGTAAACTAAATTATCACCATTTAAATCAACTGCTTTGCCCCATTTAGCTGTAAATGTTTGATTTGAATCAGTTACAACTACTGTTGCATTGTTTGCAGGTGTATTCAAGAAGAAATAAGGTGATGGGGGAACAGCAACACCTTGTGTGAAATCTGCATAAGATCTTGGTGATACTTGATATCCATCATTATAAACAGTTGAACTGGAAGTATATTGAGTGGCAATACCTTTTACATGAACTGGCCATGTTGGCTCAGGATTGTTAAAAATACCGGCATCAAGATCAACAAACATATTTAATGTATTATAACCATCCCAAACTGTCATACTAGCATTAGCGCTTGAAGTAGGCCATGCAATTGATCCGGCTGTTTTAGCAACACCCATAATTTCAATAAGCATACCTTCATATTGTTCCGGATTAGCAAGATATTCTGGAATTTTTAATTGAACAGGACTTAAAGCAACACCTGTACCTAATAGCGAAATATCGGTAGTAAGATTAGCGATGTCCAATTGTGAGGTTCCTCTAAAATGTCCAAGAACACCTGTTACTAATAAACGATCACCGATATTGTAAACAGGACCGCCACCGGGCTGACTACCTTTAGTTATGTTTATTCCACCGGTACCATCTTGAATATAATAGCTGAATCTATTTGCAGAAGCTGTAAAATTAATCGAGTTAACGACACCAACAACTGTAACTGTTTGACCTACGCGATCTGGAATAAAGTCATTGTTAGCATCAATTTTAACTGCAGCAATATCTTCAGCAGCTACAACTTGAATTAAACCAATTCCGGGTGTTGTAAATTGATTTGGTCCAAATGGAGGAGCAATAACGACAGTTTCTTCATTTGAATTTTCAAAATAGACTATATTACCAACTGCATCAACAGCAATATCTGAACGGGTAATACTTAGGTTGTTTTGTTCATCAGCATAAGCTACACTTAAATCCCGTGTGGTTTCCAAATTCTTTATAACCCAAATATTTTGTGATGTTGGGGGATTGCCACTTGCGATACGAGCGATCGTGAAATAGAGTCTATCATCAGCAGGAGTTGCACCAAAATAATAAGCAGCTGTGTTACCACGGCCTGTATCAATTCTGGTTGTCCAAAGTGTATCTGCCCAAGTTAATTGACTTCCTGTAAAGTTAAAAGCTGCTACACCTGGTTTAACTAATCCGTCTGTTCTTCCAAAAAAGGTGACATAGATTTTATTATCCCGACCAAAAATTGCATCCCAAACCATAACATCAGGACTCTCAAGAATCAAATTCTTTGTACCTGTATAAGATGGAGCATTTCCAAGTTCAAATCCATATACGCGTGAATTTGCAAAACCTGAAGTGCTTGCATTGGTTCCGGACATCATTATAAATTTACCACCGTCCTTTTGTCTGATCGCAACGCTATTCAGGAAGTAATTATTAAATCCTGAACTATCAGTTACTTCAGAAACAACTAAGGTATCAACATGATATCTCATTAAATTTCTGTTAGTTCTTCCAACAACATAAACATATCCGTCATTGTCGGCTTCTGATGAATAACGTGCATCTAAAGGTCCAAGTGGAACTCCGGTTGTTGTTAATTTTGCTGCTCCCATAATATCGCCAAACATCATTCCATTTCCTGCATGACGTGCAACACCTGTTGCATATTCATCACCATTTGAAGCTGCATAGATGAAGCCGAAATTCTTAAGTCCTTTATTTCTGACAGCAGTTACACCGCGAGTAGAGATAGGGGGAGTGTTATAATAAATCTTTGTATATTCAGTATAACCTGTACTGAATGCCTTTACTTCAAAGGTATAAGAGCCGGTTCCGACATTCTGCCCTAAATTATTTGTACCATCCCAAACAACAAAAGTATCCACAGCTGACATGTTAGTAGCTTTTATTGTTTTGACTAGATTACCAGTTAAATAAATATTGACCCAAACAGTATCAGCACGGTCACTCAAAATGAAACGTACTGCTGCACCGGAACCGTCATCGAATTTTCCATCGAATGGAAGTTCGCTGTCGGGTTGTGTTACTCTAAGATAATGTGCAAAGACATCAGCTTTTGTAACTTGATTGTTAATGAGAAATAGGACTGTAACCAACAAAAGAAATAGTCCGTTTTTTAGTCTGTTCATGTATTATCCTCCAGAATGAATGAATGTGTTATTTTATTAATGTCATTTTTTTAGAAATCGTATTGTTACCATTTGTTAAAGTATAAATATAGGTTCCTGATGCAAGTTTAGATGCATCAAATGTATATTTATAATTTCCTTTATCTAATTCAGTTTGACTAACAACAGTCTCAACTAACTGTCCGGTAATCGAATAAATCTTCAGAGAGATAAATGATTTATCGGTAATTGAAAATTCAATAGTTGTTATTGGGTTGAACGGATTGGGGAAGTTTTGTGCTACATTAAATTCAGTTGGGATATTGTTATCTGATTTTTCAATTCCTAATGGATTAGGAATTATTGGCAATGTCTCTGAATATTGAAATTTATCAACTGTCCAACCATTATAGGAAACTGCATAAAGATTGCCTAAAGCGTCAACATCAACATCTAGTGTGGAAGCATAACCTGATGCATTAGGGAACATACCGCTGTTTGGTCTGTTATTATATGTGCCGGTCATTAAGAAATTCCAGGCAGCTATATCACAAGTACTTAAGATTTCACCCGTAAAACCATGAACTACATTAACTCTACCAAAATCGTAAGTGCTTACTCCGAAAATATCCTGAGAAACAAATAATAAATTATTTGGTTCTAAGAGAGCTAAACCTGTCGGACCGGAATATCTTGCTCCGATTGCAGTATCTCTATTTGTATAATTAAAACCACTATATAATGTGTAACCTGTTGTTGGTCCACCGGTATATAAATAAATTTTACCTAACGTATAATTGGCGACATAAAGAAGTGAACCATTATTACTTACAGCTAATCCTAATGCTCTACCCGTATCAGGTAATGCGAATGTTAAAATTGGATTTGAATTGTGTAAGTCGCCCCATTGTACATCGTTACTAATTCCATTAAAAACTTTAACTTTAGCGACAAGACCATCTGCAGCATATTCACTAACATATACATAGCCATTTCCGTCAACCTTAACATCGTGAATTTCGGAAGTACCTGTTTCCATTCTATAGATAGTACTAATGGTTGTATCACCCGTTAATTTGAAAACCAAAATATTTTTGAGCTCGTCATTATTAGCCAAGTAGATAAGTGAGTCAGGAGTTACCGTAATTTTCATAGGTTTATTGACAGTGAGGAAATCAAAACCATTATCAGGATTTATCCAGTCAATAATTAAACCGGTTTGATTGTAAGGAAAACTTCCGATCATACCTGTTGAATCAGTTGCATTTTCATAACCTACTAAATAAGCAGTTGTTCCCGAAATATTTGCTGCGAGTGCAACAAAATGATCTTCTTTTAAAACTCCAACAGATGCTGTATTATAACCAATACTGTTTCTTCCGTCAGAAGCATCCCACGTGGCATATTTGCATGACCAAGTGCCGGTCATTTGCTGAGCTATAGAATAATTTGATGTGAAAAATAGTAGTCCTAACAG
>JAGUXE010000083.1 GCA_020061995.1 Ignavibacteriales bacterium
ATCCAATTTAGTACGTATTGCCCGCCAAGTCCGCCATTGATAATAGAGAGCCAAATAATAATTAGAATCCATTCCACAGCAAAGATCTTTCAGAAATAATAATTACAAAAAATGAGGCTAAAGTTAGCGATTTTTTTAGTTAAACAGATATTTAACTTTAATATATCAGAACCAATTTTGAACTTTAGATGTTTTCTAACCCAATTCAAAAGTAGTGACTCCGAATACTTTTTCGGTTCCAGTTTTTGGTGAACCGTTATTATACATTCTTGCAGTTTCAAAAGAATAAGTCAGATTATATTTCTTAACTAAATGATTTGCCCCTTCGTTTACTTCTGGAATATCAAGATATACTTCCCGACCTTCTGCAAACTTAATGAGCGACAAAAATATTTTTTCGGCAATATCATAATCATCAGCGAAAAGAGGACCGATTTTAAATCCTTTTCTGCATGGACGAATAACACCATATCCTTTTATTTTTTCATTTTCAGTAGAGACTTTTGTTGATATACCAGGTTGATTTAACCAGAGGGATAAAAACTTTTCTCTTTTCGAAGGAAAAACAGTTACATCATATTTCACTATTTCATTGAATAAAACTGGAGTGAAATCAGAAATGTTTTCGGAATCCTTTCCATGAAGATTAACTCCTTCATATCGCATTTGTCGATAAAAAAGTTTATAACCCGATTTCATATAGTTGTGCTGTTGTTCAACAACTCCATCCATGCCTGACAGTATTGGTTTAACACGGTTGAAAGCATGTTTCCATAAGTCAAATCCATAACCGTAACCACGGTATTCAGGTTTAATTATATAAAATCCCATAAACCCGAATTCGTTGTTATAGTTTACTGCAGATTTAACCCCGATAATTTCTCCGTCAAGTTCTTCGACGAAAAAACCTTCGGGATCGCTTTTGTAAAAACAATCACCATCTGATAAACCCGGGTTCCAGCCTTCTTTTGCTGCCCATTCTATTGCTATTGACATTTCTTCCGGTTTCATATTTCTTATAATGAATGACATAATTACTCCCTTATTAAATAAAAACAAATAAAATGTTTTAGAAAAATATTTTCATTATTGAATCTATTTTACAAATAATAAGTGGCGTTTTCAAGCTTTGTTAAATGTAGGTCTAACTTTTTCAAAATGAATCTTCTAAGAACACAACAAAAATATTGTTCAAATTGACTACTTACATTCTGAAGCCATTTCCAATTACTTTGAAGACAAAAGTTAACCAATCTAAATTTTCATTATTAAACCATTAATTGATATTCTTTCAATATTGAACTATTTTAGTTTTTCATTTTTAAATAGTGACATGCAAACCCCCTTAATGACGCAATACATGAAGATTAAGGAGTCGCACCCGGATACCATACTATTATTCAGGGTTGGTGACTTTTTCGAAACTTTTGATGAAGATGCAAAAACTGCTTCAAAAGTTCTGGGTATTACTTTAACTAAACGTGCAAATGGTGCAGCAGGTGAAGTACCGCTTGCCGGATTTCCGCATCATGCAATTGATACTTATTTACCGAAATTAGTTCGTGCCGGTTTTCGTGTTGCAATCTGCGAGCAAGTAGAAAACCCTAAGTTTGCTAAAGGAATTGTAAAACGTGAAGTTGTTGAAGTTGTTACTCCCGGGGTTGCATTCTCAGATAAACTTCTTGATCATAAAAAGAATAATTATCTCTTATCAATAGTCTTAAAAGAAGAAGTTGCCGGAATCTCTTTTTGTGATATTTCAACAGGTGAGTTTTCTGTTTATGAAGTCCCTGCAAAAAACTTGAAACAGCAGATTGAACTTATCTCCCCTTCTGAAATCTTAATTCAGAAAAAACATAAAGATGAATTTAATTTTATGTTTGGTAATTCAGTAAATCAAATAAGAATTACTAAAATTGATGATTGGGTTTTTAATCCCGAATACGCTCGTGAATTATTGCTGAACCACTTTAAAACTGTAAACTTAAAAGGATTCGGCATTGATAAACTCTTAACGGGAATGATTGCCGCGGGATGTATATTGCATTATCTGCAAGAAACTCAAAAAGCAAATCTTACTCACCTGAATAAAGTTTCAGTTTATAATCCGTCAGATTTTATGGCACTCGATTTTGCGACTAAAAGGAATCTCGAAATTATTTTTTCGATGCAAGACGGCAGCAGAGACGGAACACTCTTCGGAATATTGGATAAAACCCAAACAGCAATGGGGGGACGATTATTAAAGAAATGGATTTCAGCACCACTGAAACGGCTTGAACCAATTTTAACACGTCAAGCTGCGGTCGAAGAACTTTTCAATAAGAAAGATATCAGAAGAAAACTATTTGAAGCTCTAAACGAAATCGGAGATTTGGAAAGGTTAATTTCTAAAATCTGTACCGGACGGGCAAACCCTCGCGAGTTAATTTCTCTAAAAAGTTCTCTAAAAAAACTTCCGACAATAATTGATCTACTTGAAAATTGTTCGTCTGAGCCGCTAATATCTTTAATCAATAAAATCAATCCACTTGAGCAATTAGTAAACAAACTTGATACATCACTGGTAGATAATCCCCCGTTAAATCTGGCTGACGGTGGAGTTATTAGAAACGGTTACAGCCCCGAGCTTGATGAAATAAGGGATATTTCTTTTAACGGAAAGGATTGGATTGCTAAACTCCAAAAAACCGAAAGAGAACGTTCGGGGATTTCATCACTCAAAGTAAGTTATAATAAAATATTCGGTTATTATATTGAAATCAGTCATGCGAATAAAGATAAAGTTCCGGCTGATTACATAAGAAAACAAACCCTTGTAAATTCTGAACGATTTATCACTCCGGAGTTAAAGGATTATGAAGAGAAAGTCCTTAATGCCGAAGAAAAAATTTACGAGTTGGAATCACAGTTATTTAATGAACTTCGTTTATTAGCAGCATCAGAAGCGGAAACAATTCAGAACAATGCCAGAATGATTGCCATTCTTGATTGTTACGTATCATTTGCTATTTGTGCCGACGAATATAATTATGTTAAACCGTTAGTTAATCAATCTGACCTTCTTGATATTAAAGCAGGTCGCCACCCTGTTGTGGAACGGATATTATCTCCCGGTGAAAAATACACACCGAATAATTGTCTGCTCGATAATAATGAAGATCAAATTATAATTCTGACAGGTCCTAATATGGCGGGTAAATCGGTTTACCTACGTCAAATAGGATTGATAGTTTTGTTGGCACAAATTGGTTCGTTTGTTCCGGCGAAAGAAGCTACAATCGGATTGATTGACAGAATATTTACGCGTGTCGGTGCAAGCGATAACATCAGTGCAGGTGAAAGCACTTTTCTTGTCGAGATGCAAGAAGCTGCCAATATAATCAACAATGCAACTTCAAAGAGCTTAATTTTGTTAGATGAAATAGGGCGTGGGACAAGCACATTTGACGGGCTTTCAATTGCTTGGTCGATTACAGAATTTTTGCATGAAAATTCTGAGATAGCAGCAAAAACATTATTTGCAACTCATTATCATGAATTAAATGAAATGGCAGATATATTTCCGCGAATAAAAAATTATAAGGTTGAAGTTAGAGAATACGATGATAAAGTAATTTTCCTTCATAAAGTAAACCCCGGGAAAGCAGACCATAGCTATGGTATTCAAGTCGCTCAAATGGCGGGACTTCCGAAATTTATCACTGAGCGTGCAAAAGAAATTTTATTTAATCTTGAAGCGAAAGAACTTACTCCTTACGAGTTAAAGAGAGAAAAACTTTCTAAATTGAAACAACCAAAAGTTGATCAATTTAATTTGTTTGAAGTAAAAGATGATGCTCTTAGAAGTGAGATTGAAGATATTGAAATTAATTCTTTAACTCCGATCGATGCCTTAAATAAACTGAATGAACTTAAAAAGAAAGTTGCCGATACCAAATGAAAACATTATTAATTAAATCTATCTTATTACTGATGGTTCTTTTTTCAAATCTCCTCTTCAATGGTTGTGATAATTATACCCCCGAAGAGAAGGAATATATATCTAGTCTGGGAGTCGAGCGAAAAGAAAAAGATGATTATATGAAGAATGATCCTTATTCACCTTTTAATCAAGAACCAAAAGTAAGTTTCGAACCACTTAAATATTATGACATTAATCCTTCCTTTGTATTTAAAAGTAAATTATACCAATTTGATAGTAAGGATACTATAATTATCTCCGGTACAAAAGGAGAAGAACGAAAAGTCTTGAAATATGGTTTCGTAACTTTCACTCATGAGAATAAAAATTACAAAATGAATGTTTATGAAGGAATGAGTAAAAGTGGTCAAACATATCACAGTTTATGGTTTACCGATTTAACTACAAACGAAGAAACTTATGGAGTAGGTCGCTATCTCGATTTTGAATTGAACTCGGATAAAGATTACATTTATACAATAGATTTTAATAAAGCATATAATCCTTACTGCGCATACAGTCCTAAATACTCATGCGCAATACCGACTAAAGAAGATTTTCTTTCGCTTGAAATTAAAGCGGGAGAAAAGAAATTTCATCACTAAAATTGATTACGGAGTAAAAAGTGGTTGTTGTTCTTGAAAAAAACATAAATGAAAAACTTGTAGAAGATATAATTAAACATCTTGAAGATTTCGGTTTTGCAGTTCATAAGTCAACCGGAGTTGAACAAATAGTACTTGGAGCAATAGGTGTTAAACCTGATTTCGATATTCGAAAAGTAAAAATATTAGATGGCGTTTCTGAGGTTTATCGAATCACCGAGCCGTTCAAACTTGCAAGCAGAAGTTTTAAGAAAGAAGATACAAAGATTAAAATAAATGACATCTGCATCGGCGGGAATGAAATTATAGTATTCGCCGGACCCTGTTCCGTTGAAAATGAACATCAAATGTTTACAATTGCGGAAATTGTTGCAAAAGCCGGAGCAAAAATTCTTCGTGGTGGAGCATTCAAACCACGCACATCTCCTTATGCTTTTCAAGGTTTGGGAGAAGAAGGATTAAAATTAATTCGCCGTGCTGCTGATGCGAATAATCTACTTGTTGTAACCGAAATCCTCGAAGCTGCACAGATTGATTTAATTGGAAAGTATACCGACATTTTCCAGGTGGGTGCGCGTAATATGCAAAACTTCCCTCTCTTAAAAGAACTTGGAAAAACAAGTAAACCTGTGATGTTAAAGCGTGGACTCTCGGCAACAATAGAAGAATGGTTAATGTCAGCTGAATATATTCTTTCAAATGGAAATAAAGATGTAATGTTGTGTGAAAGAGGAATAAGAACTTTTGAAACATACACCAGAAATACATTTGATATTTCTGCAATTCCTGTCGTTCACAAAAAAAGTCATTTACCGGTTATTGCAGATCCTTCACATGCTGTCGGATTACGTGATAAAGTTATGCCTCTTGCGCTCGCAGCAGTCGCTGCAGGCACAGACGGATTAATGATCGAAGTTCACCACGACCCGGAAAAAGCTTTGTCTGACGGACCTCAAGCATTGTTGCCCCACCAATTCATCGATCTTATGAAGCAGGTAAAATTGATTGCGGAAGTTATAGGTAGGAAGATTTAATAAAAATAATACTGTCACTAGTAAAAAAAATCGTGTTTTATTCCCCCTTAAGAAAAATAAAACACGATTGAGCCAATTCATTATTTAACTCGATTTACTTCATTCCTTTACAAACTTGAATAAATCCAAATTATGTTCGTAATTCATTAAAGCTTTTGCTGAGAGCGGCGCAAATGGTTTTACAATTTCGCTTATTGCTTCTTTTTCAGTTTCGGTGATTAATGCTCGCGATACAACCTTAACCGATACCTTCATTTCAGGATACATTCCGATAATATCTTTCGGAATGATCGCTTCAATCATTGCGTTATTCGGATTTAATATTTTAACTTCTCTACTCACTGCTTTATTGAATGATGCTAAAATCAAGTCAGAAGAAAAACCGTAATGAGTGCAGCAGAACGCAGCTAAAATCGGTTCGTTTGATTCTTGTAATTGTTTAACCGACTCATCAACATATTTATTAATAAATTCAATAGTCTTTTCGGTTGTCGGTCCATCTTGGATAGCTGATTCCAAACCGGGACAGGCTTGAGAAACAATATTACTTTTATTTACTCCTTTTTCTATCAATTTATTTTTATGAGTTTCAGATTTTATTGTTGTCTCGGTTCCAAGGAGTATTACTTCACTCTTTTCATTTTTAGACAATTCAGACATAATCATATCTACACCGTAATCAACAATGCCTAAAACAGGAGTTTGTGATTTCACCTTAAATTCCGTAAACGGATAAACTACCGACAAAGTATTACATGCAATAAGAATCAAATCGGGAGAATATTTTTCTTCCATACTGATTAAAGCATCATTAAAGACTTCTGCCTTTCGTTCCATATTCGGCATTGAATTGTAGCCTGAACCTTTTTCAGCGTGCGAATTAAAGTAAACCAGGTTAACTTCTTCAAAAGATTTTAGTTCATTTAACTTCTCTTCTATACCGGCACAAACGGACATGCCGCCTAAACCGGAATCTGTTACAATAATTGTAATCTTCTTTTTACTCATAATTTTAGTCAAGTCAATGTTATTGTGGGATTGCGATTTGTTGTTCTGGGAATATGAAAAATTCATTAGCCCGAATGATATAAGAATTGTAATTGTAATGGATTTTAGACGAATCATAGACAATCTGAATTAATTTATAAATTATTTTTCCGATTGATGAAAAATAACTAAAAATAATTCCCCTCTGAAAATAAATCGAAAGATAAATGGAGTTTAGCAGGATTTAAAATAAAAAAAGCCCGAAAGTTAACTTTCGGGCTTTGTGATTTAAGAAGTTTTACTTCATTAAAATCATTTTCATTGTTTGAACAAATTCATCTTGTCCGGCTCTTAAAATATAGAAATAAACACCACTGGATAAACCATCGGCATTAAAACTAATTTCATGTGATCCGGCTTTAACAATATTATTTACCAATGTTCTAACTTCTTCACCTAAAGAGTTATAAACTTTTAAGGTAACGAATTTTTCAGCGGGTAATTGATATTTAATACTTGTAACCGGGTTGAACGGATTAGGATAATTTTGAGCAACACTGAATTGTGTAGGAACAATATTATCAACTAAGATTTCATTGCTGTATTCATATTTTCCATCAAAATCGATTTGTTTTAGTCGATAAGAAACTGCTGTTGTATTAATTAAACTGATATCATCGATAAATGAATATGATCTAGCTTCAGTTGTTGTACCGAAACCTTGTTTGAAACCGATAACAGTCCAATCAGTTGATTCAGCAATTTTTCTTTCAACTTCGAAACCGCGATTATTAACTTCTGTAGCTGTAGTCCAGTTTAATGTAATTTTACTTCCGGCTTGAGTAGCAGCGAAAGAAGTCATTTCAACAGGGACAACATTAATAGTTTCAATCTGGAAATTATCAAAATACATTACATCATTTGCGGTTGCACCATAGAAATCGACAGCATCAAGGGTTTTTGGAACTGCTGTTGTATAAGCACCAAGTGTATATTGTTGTTGATGAACAACATTATTATTAAAGGCGAAAAGAGATAGGTTGTTATCTAAATCAACATAATGTTCAACTTTGTGCCATACGTTTGGTGTCCATTGGAAAGTAGCAGGAACTGCACCGTTAGGATTTACACGACCACCACCAGTTGCATCAAAATAGACTTCAAGTGCCCATGTGCTTGAACTACCACTGAACCCGGCTAATGTATTTACATACCCGGCTTTACCCGTTGGGATATAAACATAAAAACTGATTTTGTATTTACCTGAACTATAAGGAGTTGCACCAAATTTCTTCACAAGATCATTATTTGTGACAACTTTTACAGATCTTGTGCCGTTAAAAGCAAAATCAGATGAAACCATTGCATCTTCACTACCGCAAGCTGCATTGCTCCATGTAGTCCATACAGTTGGAGCTTGACAAGCCAATAATTGTCCTGCTGTATATGTTTCAAATCCATCAGAGAATAGGACATTAGGATCACTTCCGGTACCAAGTAAATAACCTGCAAGAGCGTAGTTCTGATAATTTAATAATAGGACATAATTACCATTAATCATACAGACTTCAGCACCTCCTGCAATTCCGGCAGGTGATGTTGCCCCGGATGGAATAGGAAGTGGACCAAATTGCCATGTTCCTAATACAGCACCCGTTTGAGGATTAATCTTTGTTAAAACATTATAAGGGGAAGCTAAAGAACCTTGTCCCCAAGCCCATAATGCTGGAACATCTCCGGGAACATTTGAATAAGCTAATCCATATTTAGAAGCTACTGCAGATGTACCGGTTAAAGTTCTCACTACTGCACCCGCTCTGCTAACTAATCTAATATCATCTGAAAAGTTAGAGATAAAAAAGCCGTCTTCTTCCGGTGTGTAAGCGATTGTTCTCGCGACGTTTCCTGTTGGAAGAGTGATAGTTGATACTAAAGCACCATTAGCATTCATTTGATAAATGGCTGCTGCTGCTCGTCCACCATACAGAAAATTACCGTCACTGGTAAGATCTCTGATTTGGCCATAATATGCCATTGAGTCAGCTAAGGTTGTAGGTCCTCCCATTTCACCATTATAACGGTAAAGGTTAGTTGAATTCCATGCATTTAGATAATACTTACTATTAAAATACATTGCACCAACTGTTCCAGCATTAACCAATGGAACATAAGTTGTTGAATAGTGAAAATTAAAAATGGTAGGATAAGGAAAACTCACTGCCGGGGTAGTATCAGCAGGCACAGTAACTGGATTTGGATCAATATCAAGAAATCTGGAATCTTGCGCAGATACTTGTGAATTAAAAAGGAACAGAAAACCCAGAAGTAATAGAATATGAAGCGATTTTTTCATATAGAACCTCCTTGAAGAAGTAATGATTGATATGTATTAGATTAGATTTATAAAAATCTCCCCGTAAAGTAGTTATTTTTTTAATTTAATAGCAAATTCAAAATGAAAATATTTTCGGGATTTATTTTATTTCTAAAAGAAAAATAGTGCTACCTCAAAACTCTGAAAACAGTCTTATAAAAATGGTTATAACTTAACACGAATGGAACCAATAAAATTTCTTCCCGGGGCAACGATTCCTGATGAATAAGTTCGATACCCTTTATCTAAAATATTTTCAATTCCCGCATTAACGTGAAGATAATCAGTGATTTGGTAACCACCTTTGAAATTAAGAGTAAACCAACCGGGTGAATATGGTTTTCCATTTGTATCCTTAGCATAAATTGCCGGTTTATCCCTCTCAGTCGGGGCAAGATTATCATAGCTGACTTCACCATTATAATCAGCATATAACATTATATTGAGTCCTGAATTCTCGAAAGTCAACCTAACAGTTCCGTAATACGGAGGAGCATGACGAAGTGGAACTTCAGCTCCTGCGTCATCCTCTTCTTTTCCGCTTTGATAACTAAGCTTTGTGCTGAATCCAAAATAATCTAAGAACTTAAAATCGATTCCGGTCTGAATTCCCCAGATTGAAGCGTAAGCAGCATTCTGTATGGCTTGTACACGACTATTTGTCCCATCATATAAAATACTATCCAAACCATTTAACAAAAAATCGCGTCTTACCAGAGCATTATCTAAGTAGGAGTAATATCCGGTTAATTCAAATTTCAAATTATCAGAGAAAAGTTTAATTAAACCGAGTTCAACACTTGTAATATATTCCGGTTTCAAATTGGCATTAGGAACCACAACACTTCCGGGTGCAGAATCAAATACTTTTCCAATATCATCAATGTTTGGAGCTCGAAATCCGGTTGACAAACTTAAATTTACTTGTAAATCTTTTTCGGGATTCCATATAAGTCCTGCACTTCCGGTTAAAGCTCCGGTTGTCAATTCAGAAGTTGTAAATGGGAACTTAAAAAATGTTGTGTCGTATTCAGATTGTGTATGAACTATTGTATATCGAAGTGCAGTCTGTAAAACGTATTTTTCACTCAACTTGTTTTTATAACTTGCATACAAACTGTACGAATTCCATGTCGAGCCGTCAGGATAACGGGTGCTTATCGGTTTCTTGATTCCGGTAGCAATATTTTCCCCTTCTCCAAATGAACCGACTTTATTTAGGACAACTTCAGCACCATAATTGACTTGTGAGGTTTCTGTTAGCGTTTTTAATAAATCAATATTTAAAGAAAGAGCATCTACCTCATCAACACGATTATTTTTATTGCTATTGCTGAAGTTTCTATCATGCCTGCTTTCTTCAAACCATTGATGGGCTAAAATAATTTTCGATAAATCATAAAACGAATTATCCGAAAAATTTGTAGCAGTTATAGTATTCATCATCCATTTTTGTGGTCCGTAATACCATTCTGCCGAGCGCAATTTTCCGTTTCTGTATTCTATAAGTCTATCGTACCTCGGTACATCAGAAGTAGCCGAATAATGAAATCCGTAATTAAACTCCCACTCATCATTCGGTTTGAACCTGACTTTTTGCATTAAATTTATTTGAGAATAACCTGATGATTTCTGCACCAATGGGTCAGAGTTAACGACTGCAGAATCTTTGCCGTTGATTCTTGCCTGATATTCATTTCTTAAATATTCTGCCGGAGCATCTGATCCCATCTTCAAATCATCAAATTTTGAGTAAGTAACAGAAGTGAGGAATCCCCAATTCTGAAGCCCGATACTAAAATTCAGATTACCTGTTCTTTCATTATTTGCCGAAGAATATCTTGGCATAAAATTGGATTTGAATAACGGTTCAGAGCTATAAGAATATTGCGGAACAAGAGTGTTAAATTCCATCACGCCACCGATTGCATCACTTCCGAAAATAACCGAACCGGGACCGAATAACACCTGTGCATTCGCGAGTGAATTAGCATCAAGTGAAATGACATTTTGAATGTTACCGCTACGGAAGATAGCTGTGTTTATTCTTACATTATCCACTACCATAAGAAGTCGATTTGTTGCAAATCCTCTTATCATAGGACTGCCGCCGCCGAGTTGACTTTTCTGAACGAATACATTTCCTGTCATTGTTAACATATCTGCAGCAGTCTGCGGATTCATAAACTCAACATCTTTTGGAGTAATTAATTCAATTGCTTGAACTACCTCACTTCTATCTTCAGCCCATCTATTTGAAGAAACTACTACATTTTCAAGTGAGACAGGCTGCTCTTTTAGCAAAACTACGTAATTAAGCTTTGTAATCTCGTCCAAACTTAATTTCAATTTTTCATATCCAAGTAAACGAAATACTAGTTCTTTATTGTTTTTGAAGAAAGAAATATCAACACGCCCTTTGGAATCAGTTATCAATGAACGATTCAAATCACCGCCATAAACTGAAACGAGTTCTAAAGGTCTTCCTGTTTTCGCATCCTTCACAATAACATTTTGAGCAAAGAAGTTACTCGAAATGAATAGTATCAAAAAACATATTTTGATCATTCTTAACATCCTAAAAATTTAAAATAATTTAACCGGAAATTATTTCCGTTATGATATGGTCAATTTATTTGTGGGATTAAACTTCAGGAGGGGGATCAAAAACTATTGAAGCTAAATAAATAATGTTTTGAGTTTTTTGAGAATTATATTGTTGTTCCTCTGACTTTGCAATAAGAAAGTTTTCAGTGAAGGGGTATAGATAATATTTAGAATAATTTTGGGTTACGCTAAGCAGCTCTTTCCCTTTTTCACGGTTTGAGGAGAAGTAATCGATAAAATGTTTTTGCAGATTACTGAAAAGTGCCGATTCTTTCAAATCATGGAAGACGTGATAAACTATAGAATCTCCCTTATACTCTGTTTTGATAATATCATACATCTCCCCTTTGTAACGGAATTCCCAATCCTTAATCCATTTGAAATCTTTGATCTCTTCTTCTAAAATATTTTTACTGAATGTAAAAGTGATAAGATTTTCTTCCGGAATTCCGCTTTTTATCATCTTCCGTATTTCACGCTTATACTTGACTTCAAGACCTTCAAACATAATTAAGTGAAATTCCGAATGGAACAATATAAGCAATAACAGTCCTATGAGAAGGCTGTTATAAAAGACCGGTTGAAGATACTTTATAATGAAACGTTTCAAAGCATTAAAATTGTGAATGACTTTTGGAAATATAACATAAAGATTATAAATATATCGTGATTGAAATTTCAAGATCATTTCATTAATTCCTTATCCCGATTTACATTATATTTTGAAAATTGAATTCTAAAAAAAATAAATTAGAAAAGACATGGAAATTGCAATAATCGGACTCGGACTAATTGGTGGCTCACTCGCTAAAGCATTCAAATCTTTTAATAAAGAACTTTTTATAACAGCATATGACTGTAAAGAAACCATAGAACAAGCTTTAAATCAAAAAATTATAGATAGAGAAGTTATATCATTCTCTGAACTAAAAGATGCTGATATAATTTTCATATCGCTTCCAATTGCTGATTCATTAAATGCACTTGGTGAGATTGCCCCAATTGTGAAAGATGGCGCGATAATAACCGACGTCTGCAGTGTTAAAGGAATTTTTGAAACAAATTGGAGAAGATTGTCTTCGAAAGGAATATTTATCGGCGGACATCCGATGACAGGGAAAGAGAAATCAGGTTACGAAAATTCGGACCCGCTTCTTTTTGAGAATGCCGTTTACATTCTATGCGGTAAACTGACCGAGAGTAAATCTTCAAAAGAATTTCTCACACTTCTTTATTCTATTGGAGCTAAGGTAAAATTTCTTGATGCGGAAGTTCATGATAAAATCACTTCAAAAGTTAGTCACCTTCCTCAAATAGTTGCAGTGGCATTAGTTAATGCAATAACCGGGGAAAATAAAAACGGTGAAGCAATTGATTTTGCTGCCGGTGGTTTTCGTGATATGACTCGTATCGCTTCAAGTCCATTTCACATTTGGGAGGCGATACTCCAAAATAATAAAGCCAATGTTGTCGAATCGATTGAAGCAATAATCGAAAAGTTAAATGAATATAAAACATTAATAACAAATGATAATTCCAAACGGCTTGCTGAGTCTTTTGAATCAGCAAGATATATGAGAGATGCTATACCAAAGCAGAATAAAGGGTTTATTAATCCCGTTTTTGATTTGTATGTTTCAGTTAAAGACGAACCGGGAGTACTCAGCAAACTGACAACATTGATGTTTGAAAATAGTATTAACATTAAGGATATGGAATTACTTAAAATAAGAGAAGGGGCACAAGGGACATTCAGGCTTTCTTTTGAATCTGAGGATGCTGTTGAGCTTGCAAAAATTCTTCTCCGGGAAAATGGTTTTACGTATGGTTAGTAGAGACTTGCCGCGGCAAGTCTCTACAGCGCCAAGTATTTATACCTAGGCAAGCCTTTACAGTTCGGCAAACAACTAATTTAGAATTGTGATGCCTCATTTATTATCACGAAATTCCCCTTTTTGTCGATATAACCGTAGGTAACTTTTCTGGTTTTATCATCAAAGAATTCGGCATATGCCCGACTACTGTTAAAGGGTTTAATTTTTCGATACATCGGTTTGAAAACTTCTTTACCGGTTTTATCAACCGCACAATGTTTCATACCATATCCTTTGTGGACGATTGCTAAACCTTCTTGAAAACCCGACCAGAATGTGATTCTATCATCATCTTTTTTTGGTTTGGGATAACTCTTAATTACTTTTCCGTTGACATCAATAATTTGCCATTCTTCAAAATAATTTTTCTGATCATAAACACTTACAACAGCAAGATTTTCTGAGAATGGAAAAACTTGTTTGAATTTTGGTTCAACAATTAGTTTGCCTTCTTTATTAATTATTCCCCATTTGAAATCATTCGATAAAACAAACGCACGTCCATTGCTGAAAGGTTTAGGTTCGTTTGAATAAGTATAATCAATTACAAGTTTTCCATCCTTATTGATGAAGCCCCATTTGTATTCGCCGGTTGGAGTTTCACCTTTTACCGCTGCCATTCCATCTGAGAAATTGCGATTTTCAATGAACTTAGGTTCGATAACATTTTTACCTGTTTTATCAATATATCCGACATTAAATTGAACCTGATTACTCGCAAGTCCTTCAACAAAATATGTTTCGTAAGAATGATGATTAGGGAAAGCATCGACTAAAACTTTCCCCTCTTTATCAATTATGCTCCATCTAAGCTGGGAACTACCATCAGCCGATGCCGGTGAATAGGTAGTTGTCACATCATCATAAAAGTGCATCGCCATATAGTATTGAAATGGAATAACTACTTTTCCGGACTTGTCAATATATCCCCGCAAGCCTTCTTCCCCACGTTTGATAACTAACGCGAGACCATTCATAAATCTGGGGTAATCAACAACCGCCTGATATTGAGGTTCGATAACGACTTTACCGTTCTCATCAATAAAACCCCAAACATTTCCTTTTCTTACCGAAGCTAAACCTTCGCTAAAATCTGATATTTCATCGAAACTTATTTTGGCGACATTTTTATCAACTGCTATTTGTACTTTTTGTTGAGCTTGTGTAGGAAGGAATGAGAAAATAATTAGAAGAGTAATTAATGGTGTGAATAGATTTTTCATAATGTTCCCTTTCATATTGTAAATGATAGAGAAAAATAAATCAACCGGATTGTTCACTTATTTTCCCCTTAAAATGAAAATCTCTAAATGAAAGTTAAAGGAGTTTGCTTATAGTTTCAATCAAAATCGGCTCTTAAAGTGAGATGTGAAAGAATTTTATTTAGAATAGGGCAAACTGATATAAAGTTTACCTAATTCATTAAGTTGACCGGGACTTGAATTTAAAAGATATGTGAATTTATTGTCCGGTAAATTACCTCTTCCGATAAACCATGCATAACGAAAAACATCCGGACGGGTTTCACAAATATTTACCATTTCACGCATTTGAGCTGCTTGTTTTTCGTATGAGTTTATTTGAGAATTCCAGTTTGCCATTTCGGTAATCCAGATTTTCTTTCCATATTTTTTTAGTCTGTCAAGTTGAGAAGCTAAACCGTAATCATACCAATGGAATGCAAGATAATCTATCTTTGGTTCTCTTCCGTTTATTCGATTGAATGCTACATAAAATGAGTCAAGCCAAACCACAGGATCAGAATAGCTCGAAAGAGTTCCCCAATTCATTTGAGGACCTACGAGATAAATTGTTCTACCTTGAGCTGCAAGTTCATTAACAACTTGTTCATACTTAAGCCAATCAGAAGCAGCCTGCTGGGGTGTTCGGTTAGCTTGATCAGTTAGATTTGGTTCGTTCAATGCAAGCAGATATTTTATTTCCAGATGACTTAAGATGAAATATTTAACATGAGTAATATCGTTTGCAGTTGTTCCACCACCCCATAACATCGGGGTAAATTCCATGTTGTAAGTGGAATAATAATTTGTAGGAGCTGATGTACTCATATACCAATTATACCACCAGGATACGCCGCTTTTTAAAGTATCAAAATCTGCAGAGTTAGTGAGATTATATGCGAGTCCGCGCTTGGGGCTTTTTGTTAATTGTTGAGTTGAATTTTCATCCGTTGGATTAGATTTCTCTTTACACCCGATAAGAGTTATAAAAATTAAAGCTATATAAATAGTATTTCTGATTGATGACATAAATTTCTCTAAAAATTTTTCTGATTGAAACTTAATAATCCGCTCTTAAACGAGTATCACTTTTCAGTAATAAATTCAGTTAGATCATTTTTCAAAATTGATTCTAATTCTTGGAAGTTCTTTTCTCTTGTTTCGGTAAAAACAAATCCGAAAATCGGATACTGATTTATATCGGTTTTGCGGAGTTCTAATACATTTTCAAATTTTGATTTTAATTTTTCATAATTGAAACTTTCGATTTGTTCTTCCTCCAAAATCTTAGGTTTATCCAACACAATTATGCTATAAATTAAATCATCTTTTTCCGAAATAATAGTATTCCAATCAGGTCGTTTGTTTTCCATAAAACATTCATACGGATTAATTCCATAAGCATGATAAGCAATATCAGTAGTTCCCCAACCGGCAAATCTAACCGGATTTATTTCAATCGGAATAATGTTTGAATTATTGACTCTTACTTCAACATGTAAAGGGAAGTTTTTAATGTTTATTAGTCCCCCGATTTTTTCAAGAAAAGACTTAAAACTACTTAGCTGTTCTTCAATTATTTTTTTAGAAGTAATATATAATCTGTCGCTTGTATCACTTTCGGAAGCGAATATATGCTTCATGATATTCAGAATAACTGGTTCCCCTTCATCATTAAAATAGGCATCGAAGGCGTATTCGGTTCCTTCGATATAATCTTCGATTATGTAATTTGTTGTATCAAGCACTGCAGTTGGAAACATAGATTCAAATTTGTCTCTATCTTCCTTTATCATATTTACCGTGCTCACCCATTCTTCGTCACTACAAACTTTGTATACACCCAGACTCAAAAATCCAACTGAAGGTTTTATCACAAATGGTTTTTTAATAGTTTTTATATCAAGAGTTTTAAGTTCACTTAGAGATAATTCAGAGAAATAAAAATCGGGGTAAAGATGTTTTACTAATTCGCGGAATTTAACTTTATCTTTAAATAGATTTATAATTGTCGGTAGTTCTGAAAATGATAATTTATCAGTGATCCATGCAATGCAGTTTTCGGAATTTGTGCATATTTTCTGATTAACTCTAAATTCCTCAATGAAAATATCTTCATTTATCAAGAGATTATCTTTTTCAAAACCGTGCGATTCGGAAAACTCATTTCTTAAAACTTTGTAACCGTTATTCTCAATTGTACTTTGCAATAAATGCGATATGTATGGTTTATCTGTAACGAACATAATTTTTTTTTGCTTTTTGGAATGATGAGTAAAATGTTAACCTATTTGAGTCTGTCTAAATAGAGTATTCCGTTAAGGTGGTCAATTTCATGCTGAAAAATAATTGCTGTGAATCCCTCAACCATTTCTATTTGATGAGTTTTTTCAAAATTGTCATACTCAAGCAGAATAGCAAATGAACGAGTAGTTGTTGTATCTCTTCTCCCCGGGATTGACAAACAACCTTCTAACCAACTTAATTTCTTTTTGGTGTATTGCTTTATCTTGGGATTAAAATAAACTTCAAACGGAAAACCGGGTTTATCATATCGTTGAACCCAAATAATATTTTTAAGAATACCGACTTGCGGTGCGGCAATTCCAACTCCGGCAGTTAAACTGTCATTCACTGTGGCATATAATCTTTTCACTAAATTTTGAAGAACCGGGTCTGATGGATTAACGACTACATCAAGTGATTGTGATCGAAGTATTATTGAATCTTTATGATTGTAGACATTTAACACTCGCATCGGAGTTAAACTGTCGGCTTCCATAATTAGATTGATTTGTACTTTTGAAAATAACCCCGATGACAAACTTCTCTGATTAATTTTTTCTACAGAAGTACATCCGGCTACGACTAAAAGGAATAAAATAAAAAGGCTATATTTTCTCATTATTAAATCAACTCCGACAACTTTCGATAATTATTTTAGATGCTAAATTTCCATTACCAATATTAAGCATATTCTTAAAGAAATCAATGATTGCGAGTTTTGGATGACAAAAAATTGTTTCCTTATAATATTTGCACCTGCTCAAAATTGATGGCACTTTAGCGTTTCGATACTTCAGCACTTCAATTCTCAAACTAAATTCCGCACTTTAATTATCTTGGAAATAAAATTTTTATTCCCGATCTCATCAGAACTTGTTTCTGCTAAGAAATACTTTCAAACTCTAAACTATTGCTAATTGTTTACGATAATTAACTTAGGATTGGAAAAGAAAATGAACAATCCCAGATAATCCGAACGAAGACTATATTTGCGAAATTCTGTTCAATTGGTTAATAATCTTCAGCTAAACGCAAATTTAATCGGAAAATAAATTTTTTTGAGTAGGTACATTTTTTGTTCTGTCACTATTCAGCTCATGGATTTTTGAGTGAATCAAAAAAAATAATGTTAAATCACAATATCAAAAACAACCGGAGTGCAAGCCGGTAAATTAATAGGAACCAAAATGAAAAAAATATTTTTACTTTTGTTAATTACTTCAATAGTAATATCAGCACAAAATTCAGAAGAAAAACCATCTTTCGGTATTTCATGGGGTGGATTTGTAAAAACAGATTTTATTTTTGATTCAAGGCAGAATGTTACAATCAGAGAAGGACATTTTCTGCTCTATCCTGAAAACAAGTTAAACGATGTGAATTCAAAAGATATTAATGCAGAACCAAATTTTAATATTCTTTCTATTCAAACACGTTTAACAGGAAAAATTTCCGCGCCCGATGTACTTGGAGCTAAAACTTCAGGAGTAGTTGAAGGGGCTTTTTTCGGGCATACTAATCCTGATATAAATGGTTTCCGACTCCGTTTAGCTTTTGTGAAACTTCAATGGGCTAACTCGAGTTTATTAGCAGGACAATTTTGGCACCCTCTGTTTTCAACCGATGTGTTCCCAAATGTTGTTTCTTTTAATACCGGTGTCCCCTTTCAAGCTTTTTCACGAAACCCTCAAATACGATTTACTCAAAAACTCGGTATGGCTAATATTTCAGCAACAGCTTATTCACAGAGAGATTTTGCAAGTCCCGGTCCTGTCGGTGCATCATCAGTCTATATGAGAAATGCTGTTATTCCCGGACTAAATCTTCAAACAACTTTAGAGTTTTCTAACTTCTTTTTTGGTGCAGCCGGTGACTTTAAAACTTTACGACCAAAACTTGTTACCGAAAAGAACTATTCAACAAATGAGAAAATTTCGAGTTTTGCAGGATCAGCTTTCGGAAAATTTTCCATTGATGATTTTTCTCTAAAGTTTGAAGGATTATATGGACAAAACATGAACGATCTTACTTTGCTCGGTGGTTATGCATCTTATGATAAAGATACCGCCACAGGTATTGAGAAATATACTAATCTGAATGTACTCTCCTTATGGACAGATATTGCATACGGTAAAGCTACTGAATATGGATTATTCATAGGTTACACAAAAAATACCGGTTCAGATAAAGATTTTACAACCGCATATACTCGCGGATTAAACATTGAGTACATTTATCGAATTTCTCCACGAGTTATTTTTAACCTGGGGAAATTTAGATTTGCAGGGGAATTAGAATATACTGTTGCAGCCTACGGCACACCAGATTCGAAGGGAAAAGTTCAAAATTCCGAAGAGGTTTCTAATTTGAGACTCCTCGCTGCTTTTTACCTATTCTTTTAATAATGCTAAAAAAAATAAAGGGTTAACGAAATGATGAAAATATTAAGATTTAACGATTGGAAAGTTTTTTATAAAATTATTTCTCTTTCTTTGGCAATTCTGGCAACAATTCTTATGGTGTTCTTTGTCTTCCTCGTACCCGTGATAGGTGAAGCCTTATTGCATAATAAAAAGGAAAATGTAAAAAACACGGTGGAAGTAGCATATAATATTCTTGAGAATCATTATAAAATGTACAAGAACGGAGAGTTAACCGAAGAGGAAGCAAAACTCAAAGCCGCTGAAATGCTCCGAAATTTGCGTTATAACGAAAGAGAATATTTTTGGATTAATAACTTCAAACCAAATATGATTATGCACCCGATTAATAAAGGCTTGGTTGGAAACGACCTTAATAACTATAAGGATCCCGATGGAGTTTATCTTTTCATAAAGATGGTAGAAGTAGTTAAACGTGATGGAGCCGGATATGTAGAATACCGCTGGAACAAACCCGGCTCGACAGAACCTGTTCCTAAAATATCTTATGTAAAAGGATTGAAGGAATGGGAATGGATAGTTGGTAGCGGAGTCTATATTGATGACGTTGAAGAGGAAATTGCTTTAATAAAATCAGAGTTCATTTATACTCTTCTATTCACTTCATTTATCGCTATGCTTTTTGGGCTATATATCGCACGTAGGATTTCTAACCCGGTAAAAAAATTAAGTGATGCTGCCGAAAAAGTTGCTGCAGGAGATGTAAATGTTTCTGTAAATCTTGATTCCAAAGACGATCTTGGTCAACTTGGAAGCAACTTTAATACCATGGTTGATAATATCCGGAAATCTATGGATGAGATTGATTATAAGGGAAGGGAAGCTGAAAGGGCTGCCAATGAAGCAAACATCGCGAAAAAAGATGTTCAAGTACAACAAGAGTATCTTGCTAAAAATACCAGAACTTTACTTGAAGAAATGCGAAAATTTGCAAATGGTGACTTAACAGTTCAATTGATTCCTGAAAAAGATAATGATGATATCGGGAAACTTTTCATTGGATTCAATGCTGCCGTTTTGAATATAAAAGAAATGTTGGTCAGCGTTACCGAAGCAGTACAGGCAACAGCAAGTGCATCAAATCAAATTTCATCAAGTTCAGAAGAAATGGCTGCCGGGGCTCAAGAACAATCTGCGCAAACTACTGAAATTGCAGGTGCTGTTGAAGAAATGAGTAAAACTATTTTTGAAACTACTAAGAATGCTTCCACCGCTTCTATTAATGCTAAGAATGCCAGCACTCAAGCTAAAATCGGTGTAGACAAAATCTCTGAAGCTAAAAGAGGTATGGAAGAAATTATCACCTCTGCTCAATCTACAGGTAAAATTATTAACTCCTTAGCTAACAAGACTGATCAAATTGGTGAAATTGCTCAAGTTATCGATGACATTGCTGATCAAACTAACTTACTTGCTCTTAATGCCGCCATTGAAGCTGCCAGAGCAGGTGAGCAAGGACGTGGTTTTGCAGTAGTTGCTGATGAAGTCCGTAAACTTGCTGAACGGACTACCAGAGCTACTAAAGAAATTGCTCAAACTATTAAAGAAATTCAGAGAGAAGCTAAAGATGCTGATGAATCTATGGGGTTAGCCGGAAAGGTGGTAACTAAAGGAATTGAACTTAATGCTAATGTTGAGGAAGTATTAGTAAAAATTAATGAAAGTGCTCAACTTGTTTCTGCGGAAATTGACCAGGTTGCCGCTGCAAGTGAAGAACAATCTGCAGCTTCTGAACAGATAAGCAAGAACATTGAAGGAATTAGTAATGTAACTAATGAATCTTCTACCGGTATTCAACAAATTGCTCATGCTGCTGAAGATCTAAACAGACTTACTGTTAATCTACAAGATTTAGTATCTAGATTTAAAATTGATACAAATGTTTCCGGCACTGCAGTTCGTTCAAAAGGAGTATTACGTTCCAAGCACTAAAAGGTTTAGAATTTATTCAAGAAATTCAATATTGCAGTGAAACTCTATTAGAAATATAATTCTGTTCGCTTCGGTGAAATCAAATTTCTTAATTTTCGATATTGTGATAAAATAAAAATCGGAACCTCTCAACCGCAGCCAATAGGATTAACGATGTTTTCCTTTCCAGGTTAGGCATTGTTTGAGTCTTCTACTATTTTTATTTCTTCTTCTGTTAAGCCGTAAAGCTCGTAAACGAGTTTGTCTATTTGTTTGTCTGTCGCTTCTATTTGTCGTTGGAGTGTTTGCTTTTCTTGGGGAAGTTTATTTTTATCAATTTCCTTCATCAAAAAAGTAATTCTTTCTACGAGCATAATTATTGAATCAACCATGTGTAATTGATTTTTTGAATTCTTATTAATTTTAGGGATAGGCAATCTTAAAAGATGATGTTTATCAAATCTCATTGTTCTAATTGCTTTCCCATAAAGAAAACGATATGCGTACCAAGCGGTTAATTTTGAATTGAATATACCAGCTAAGTATTTGAGATCATATTCATTATTTAATAAAACTATATTACCGACACTTCCTAAGTTTATTATAGAGTCATAATCAGCAACAGCCATCAAAATTATATGATCAACTGGATTCATAACATGTGCCACAATGTTTTGGATAATTAGCTTTGGTTTAAGAATATTTTCAAAAGAAGATTTTAATTGTTCAAAATCTGTCCTTGAAATTCCTTCTGTTGCTTCATTCAATTTATATCTTGCAATAGATTTTCCGCGATAAACCGGGACATCATAATTCGCTTGGGTAAGATTTTTCTGTATATCTTGTCCTCTATATATATCAGATACATTACCAAAGAAAAAATTATTTCCCCTAAGTTTTAATCCAATTTCTATTTCTTTATGACCCACGTTACTTAAGACAAGTCCAAAATCATAATAAAGTGATTTATTGATCTTGTTCAAGTTAATTATTTCTTTATTTTTTCTGACTTTTGAGATATAAAATTTGTTATTAGAAGTAAAATCAAGAAAATATAAGATTTGCTCTAATTTGACTTCTTTCCAAACCTTGCTAACATCAACCACTTCAACCATTCTGATTAAGTTTTTTTCACATACTACTTTCCACGAATTAGCAAACAAAAATGGTTTTGGTATTATTAATCCAGCACACCCAGTTGTATTTAGTTTTGTCATTTGCTCAATAAATAATGCTGCTGTATCTGTTGTAGATATTTTAAACTTTTCATTACAATAGTTACTTTCTTCAATACTTAATTCACCACCATAAGGCGGATTTCCAATAACAACATCAAAGCCGCCGTTGTTGAAGATTTCTTTGAATTCTGAGTGCCAATCGAAAACATTAATTTTATATTTTCCTTCATCATCAAGAAAGTTCATTTCCATTTGGTCGTAAAAATCGGGACCGATGAGTGAGTTTCCGCATTTGATATTATTGCCAAGGTCAGGGAGTGCGCGCTGCCGGAACATCGACATTTGTGTATTGAGAGTTTCTCCCGTTTCACCTTCAAGCACTTTAAGCATAAGTGAAAGTTTGGTTACTTCAACAGCCTGGCTGTCAATATCAACTCCGAAAATATTGTTAAGAAGAATTCTTTTCCTTTCGGCGGTTGTAAGTTTAAGTTCGTTGTTAGCGGCTTTATATACGGGGGATTCTTTTTTAGGAATGAAGTTATCTTTACTGAATTCATCCGAATAAAGCTTAAGATGCCAGTCGAGCAAGTATTGATAAGCCCCAAGCAGAAAAGAGCCGGAACCGCAAGCCGGATCAAGTACTTTCAGTTTAGAAGCCTCGTCAATTTTATTTTTCAATTTGTTCTGCTGAGTATTAATTTCATCAAGTTTAACTCCGAGTGTATTTTTTACTATATACTCAACAATGTAAGTCGGAGTATAATAAACACCGCCTGCTTTTTTTACTTCAGGTTTTTCTTCAACAATAGCGCGGTGCCCCGCAGTTAGGCGAATTACTTTACCGAGAAACTGTTCGTAAACATGTCCGAGTATATCAGCCGGAAGAACGGAAAACTCATAAGGGCTTTCGGGATAATAAAGTTTTTTGATTATATCTTTAAGAGTTTTGTCATCGATATTAAGTTTATGAGAAATGGTGTCGGGATAGTCGCTCCGATTTTTTTCTTGTTCGAAATAGAATAAACCGCTGTTATACTTTTGGTCTGCGGCGGAGAAGATTTGAAGAAGCCGTTTATAAATATTAGCACCGTTTAGTAGATTGAGAAGTTGTCCGTAGTCTTCAATACCACGGTCTTCGCAAATTCTGAGGAAGATAATTCTATCAATAGTTTTCTGAACTGCAAAATTAAGTTCACGGCTTGAGAGTTCAGGGTTACGGAGAGCGAGATTTTTAGCAAGATGTTCACGCCAGTTTTCTATTTCAGAAAGGAATTCATCATCAACTTCGGCGGTTCCTTTTTTATTCCGTTTGGAATCGGCAAATTTATCAAATGAGCCTTTAAGAACGGCTTCGCGGGAGAAGACGGAATAAATCTCATCCCATTTAGTTATATAATCTTCAAAGGTGTAGTAAAGGATTCTTCCGTTAGAAGGTTTATCGTTTAGAATAGGTTTTATGCGGCAATCATAAACTATAAACTCTTCGAAGTCGGTTAAAATACTAAGAGGAAGTTTAGCAGACCAGGCGTAACGTCTCACTTGAAAAGCGGGGTTGGGGTCATCTTTAAGATTAACACTCGGTTTTTTTGCTTCAACGAAAAATTTACGAATTCCGCCGATACGAAATAGATAATCGGGGGCTTCAGAGCTGTCTTTAGTTTTTTGAGAGTATTCGTGAATAACTTCTTTATATGCTTCGGCGTAACCTTCTTTGTTAGCTACATCCCAGCCGAGTAGACCAAAGAGCGGGTCGATGAATTCACGGCGGACTTGAGTTTCGTTGTAATTCGGATTTTTGTATGAAGTGAGATTTTCTTTAAATCTTGTAACCAGTTCAACTAACTCATTAGGAGCGCTCATTCTTCCCTTTAGTAGTTTATTATTTGATGATGTAAGTTAAGAAAAAAAAGGAGAATGTAGAATCCGCTGAAGCGGAAGAATTTAGAATCCGCCGCGGCGGAAGAAGAAAGTAGTTAGAATAAAAAAATAACCAACTTTTGTTTCCCGAAAGTGTTTGGGATGACATTGTTTCCGGAATGACAGCATAATAGTGCCATGCTTTATTAGATAAAATTAATTGGTTGATTCCTGTTTAGGTATTATTACATAATTACGGAATTGAAAATCCCGAAGGGATGATATGATTATAGAATAATTTTAACCAATTAATATCAACCCCGAAGGGGTGGTATAACGGAATTTCGGTTTGCGAACTAAAATGGTTATGTCACCCCTTCGGGGTTTTGTGGTGTTTTTTTCTGCTTGCTTATAATCATGTCACCCCGTTGGGGTTAAGGATTTTTTTTTTGTGCGGAGCAGTTTAAGGTTTTTTAATAATAAGCCGATATTTTCTGAAGAGGTATTATTACATAATTACGGAATTGAAAATCCCGAAGGGATGCTATGATTATAGAATAATTTTAACCAATTAATATCAACCCCAAAGGGGTGGTATAATGGAATTTCGGTTTGCGAACGATGATGTTTATGTCACCCCTTCGGGGTTTTGTGGTGTTTTTTTCTGCTTGCTTATAATCATGTC
>JAGUXE010000119.1 GCA_020061995.1 Ignavibacteriales bacterium
AATGTTTACAATACCATTTCTATTTTTAGAAGAAAGATTATTTCTTTTAACTTCTAACTTGAGTAATAACTATTTGATATTTTTCTAAAATGAAATCCATAAATTGCAAGCAATATCGCTTGCGAAAAAAGTTTCGGCTTTCGAAACAGCGACCAGAAAAATAGCTTCCAATAATAAATTCTCTCTTCACCAAGCACTCCTAATTTGAACATCGATTTAATAAGAGCTGCGATATAGTTAGGATTAAAGTGAAATTCTTTTTTAATCCTCGGCTCAAAATCTTTTAAGAAGTTCATCACCCGTTCATAATAAAATTTTGGTGAGTAAATTGTTTTCAAAACATTTTTATAGCCATTGAGAAGAGTTTCGGAATTCATTTGCGGAATAAAGTTAATCGAGAAGTCGGTATTGTTCCCTGTAAAATCGTTTAACAGTCTTCCCTGCTCTGATAATCTTTTCTGAAGTTTGGTCCCTCTTGGTGCATTTAATAGTCCTACCATCGCTGTTGCGATACCGCTTTCTTGAATAAAATTTGTAAGTTTTTCAAAGATGGTCGGCGGATCATTATCAAATCCGATAATAAATCCTCCTTGAACTTCAAGCCCTGCCTCCTGAATTATCTTTACACTTGAAACCAAATCACGATTTCTATTTTGATTTTTATTACACTCAATCAAACTCTCTTCATTCGGAGTTTCTATTCCAACGAACACAGCCTCAAAGCGTGCTTTAACCATAAGCTGCATCAGTTTATCATCGTCGGCAAGATTTATTGAAACTTCCGTATTGAAGCAAAATGGATTGTTTCTTTTCTCGTTCCATTCAATAATTGAAGGAAGAATTTCCTTTTTCAATTTAGTTTTGTTGCCAATGAAATTATCATCAACAAAAAAAACTGCACCACGCCATCCGGTAAAATATAATGCCTCTAACTCGGCAATAACTTGATCTTTTGTTTTTGTTCTTGGTTTTCTTCCGTAAAGGACAGTTATATCGCAAAAGTCGCAGTCAAAAGGACAGCCTCGTGAATATTGAAGATTCATAGAAGTATAATTGTTCATTGATACTAAATCCCAAAGCGGTAAGGGAGTGGCTGTAATATCTGCCCAATCTTCGGAAGTGTAAATATGTTTCGGTTTCCCCTCTATGAGATCTTTTAAAAATTGCGGAAGAGTAATCTCCGCTTCATTGAGAACCAGATGATCAATACTTTCGTAATACTCGGGACTACTTGTAAATAAAGGTCCACCGGCAACAATTTTAACATTCAACTTTTTACATCTTTCAATCACTTGATGTGCCGATTCACTTTGTATTGACATAGCACTAATAAAAATATAATCTGCCCAAAGAATCTCATCGTCTGTCAAATTATTTGCATTCATATCAATTAGCTTTTTACACCAATCTTCGGGCAGTAAAGAGGCAACAGTTAAAAGTCCTAATGGGGGAAAACTTGCTTTTTTCGATATAAACTTTAAAGCATGTTTGAAACTCCAGAAAGTATCCGGGTATAGAGGATAAACGAGTAAAATATTCATTTCTTAAACCCTCCGAATAATTCTTTATAGATTAGTTTTGTAAATGAGAAAAATAACTGGATAAATAAATAGTTCCTTCTTCTACCACTAGAGCTGGTTATTCCGAATTTTTTTTCAACTACATAATCTATTTTATGTCGTAGTCGGATAACAAATTTTTCTTCTGTTGAAGAGATGCTAACTAGTATCATATTCTTATCTCCGGAGATTTTTTTCTATTATTTCTATCCCATGATCAACGGTGACTGTAAGGTATTCAATCAAAGCGACCATAAAAGGAATCTGCTCCCATGAGCAATCGAAACTCTATATTAAATTAGAACTTTTCTTACATCCACTAATTTCGGTCAACACGAAGAAATGGCGGAATTCCGGGTGCAATTACTATCGTGTATCGTGTATCCTTCACCGCAAAGAATGATACTTCGGGTGAAAACAACTCATTCTGAATTACAGCAGTGACATTGATATTACCTTCAGCTACTGATTGAAGAGCTGTTGTTTGACCTGATTGAACATCGTTGATGTTGATTGTATTACCGCCAGATGTTTTTATTTGAACATTGGCTTTCTCCGCTCTTTCGTTATGAACTCTAAATTGAGGGTCTACAGGATCGGCGCAACCAACTAAAATTAGAATGATCCCCAGACTCATAATTCCAAGAATTAAATTTTTCATATTATTTCCTTTGTTTTTGTTTGTTTGAATTATTCATTAACCATTTATGTAATTAAATTTTTCCATCTAACTGTTTATCGTCGAAATACTTGAAGATATTGTATCGAGAGTTTTTTGAGTGTAAGAATAGTTTGCAAGCTCAAGTCGAGTATGTAAAGAAAGTTTCTCCATAATATTATGAATATGACTTTTAACCGTAAAAGTTGAGATATTAATTTTGCTGCCAATCTCATTATTGCTCATACCTTGACTTAATAAGGTGATAACCTCTTGTTCTCGTTTTGTCATCCTTGCTGCTTCTTTTACATATGTACTTCCTTCTTTAATCGCGTGTTCAACTATTTGGGTAAACAGAGAATTTACCAGAAGTGGAGGCAATACATTTGATCCTTCAGCGACTGCTCTAATAGTAGTTAAAAAATCATTGAGTGAAGCTTCTTTAAGAATAAATCCATTGGCACCCGCTTTAACATACTTTAATATATCTGCATGTACCGGTGAAAGATCCATTACGATTATTTTGGCTTTTGAAAAATCTCTTTTAACAATGTCAACAAATTGTAAATTTTTTTGACTTCTTAAACCAAGCTCTAAGAGAACTATATCCGGCTTAGATTTCTGAATATTTAAAAGATGATCTTTTCCTTCTCCGGAAGTAGCAATTGCATCAATATCTTTATGAGGTTTAAGGATGGCCATAATTCCATCCCGAAGAAGCCTATTCTCTTCAATAAGTAATAATCTGATTTTTTTCATAGTATCTTCTCGCAATCATTAAGTCAAATAATTAATACAGCAAAATATTTATCCGTCACCTGTATTGATCTCGATTTTTATAACGATGATCGAATCGTTTAAGAAACGATAAATCGAGATTAAATCTTGCAACTGCATTGTGTTGTCATCGAAACACAAATAAAGTTTAATACGATGCTTCGAATAAGGTGGTATGCGCGACGAGATTTATTCATCACTGTTCTTTCTATTTTCAAGAACAAAGTGCAATTATTTGGGATGTAAAATCAATCGACCAAAAGGATGAAAAAAGGATTAGATCCGAGGATTAGTTTTGTGGAGTAAGTTATTATTTATCGATTAGTGAAGTCTTATTACCGGAGGTTTTATACGAGTCTGAAATATGAGCGTAGTTTGCAACCTGTACCCGTGTATGAAGTGATAATTTTTCGAGGATATTGTGCACGTGGCTTTTTACCGTGTAGGGTGATAGATGGAGTTTTTGAGCAATCTCTTTATTAGCAAATCCGACAGCAATCAGTTCAATCACTTGACGTTCACGTTTTGTCATACGAACTGATTCTACGATTACTGCTGGGGAGAAACCACTTATCGCATGCTCAACTATCTGACTGAATAGCGAACTGGTTAAATTTTTTGGAAGAACTTGGATTCCTTGAGAGACTGACCGAATTGTATTATAAAAATCATCAATACTTGCATCTTTAAGGATAAATCCCGAGACTCCCGCTTGAACAAACTCAAGAACATCTGATTGTAATGGAACAAGATCCATCACTATTATTTTAATATCTTCAAATTGTTTCCTGATCGATTTAACGATTTGTATACTACTTTGGCTTCGCAGTCCAAGGTCTAGCAGAACAATATCAGGTTTGTGTTTTTCAACTTCAGCACGAATGTTTTCTCCATTCCCGTATGTTGCAATCACAATCATATCAGATTGTTTTCTTAGCATAGCAGAAATACCATCACGTAGGAGGCGATTGTCTTCAATAAGCAATATTGAAATTTTTTTCACTGAAATCTTCCCATTCAACTGAATTATTTAATATATCGTGAAAAATAAGATAACACTTAAACATATACAACTTTAATTTTCGAGAATTTCATAACATCTTCCAAAAAAAAGAAAAAGTTCTAGAATTTCTCAAACGGAGATTTTTCAAAAACGGATACAATCCAGCCAACTCTTCTTAATGCAATTTGGTGGAATTATTTTGGTTGAGGCATCTCCTTCTCAATATAGTTTAAATGATAAAACATCTTTTCAAAAACAAAAAAGCGGAGTTTATTTACTCCGCTTTTTGATTATTGCAAATTAATATCATTCCCTTAAATCGGGTTTTGATTCCTATTTTAGAAGCAACATTTTTTTAATACTAATGTTATTTCCGGCTTCCAATCTATAGAAATAAAGCCCTGAAGAAAGTCCGTTTGCAGAAAAATTATACTCATAAATTCCGCTCTTACGAACTTCATTTATTAATGTTGAAACTCTCTCACCCAGCACATTATAAATTGATAAATTGACTAACCCTTCAGAAGGAATTGAAAATTTAATCAAAGTAGCCGGATTAAATGGATTTGGATAGTTTTGTGATAAACTAAAAGTAAGAGGAGTAACAATATCCACTTCAATCTCTTTTGAATAACTTACTTTGCCATCAAAGTCATTCTGTTTAAGTCGGTAGATGTATTTCCCTTCCTTCAAACCTGAATCACTAAAACGATAGACTTGTGTTTGAACCGTTGTTCCCTTTCCTTCAATAAAACCGATTGATTGGAAACTCGGTTCGTTAACACTGTTTTTTCGCTCTACTGTAAAACCGGCATTGTTTATCTCCGATGCAGTTTTCCATTCTAAAGTCACGGAATTATTTTGAGTCATAATATCAAACGATGTTAATTCAACCGGAATTACACTACCGCTTAACATAATTAATCTCAACACATTTGAAATTAAATTTGAAGCAATAGTAGTATTGGTAATACTACCTACCGAGAATGTTAAGTGCATATTGGTAATACTGTATGGATCATTAGTCGGCGAATAAGCGAAAATACCGGCTGTATCCGGATGCGTTGACCAACTTCCTAATTTGAAAATCCCACTTCTATTAGGCATAATTCTCATTACATCTCGTATACCATAGCCTGTACCGGTTAAAGCAATATTATCCGGAATTGCATAAGGTGTAGTGAATATTTCATGCTCAGCAATTCTTTTCTTTATTAATCCTGAAGATGCGTCACTAACCCAACTGCTGTCAAATAGTGTGTGCCATCTAAATTGTTTATCTCTTTCGGTGGTTTGCTGTCGATAGAGATAACCGACTTCCCCTCCTTCTACTATTGTTTTTCCACCGGCTTTTGCAAACCCTACAATGGCTGCTCTTTTAGCTGCGTTATCAAATATTGCAGTAGTTTTTACACCAGCACATAGAACAATCACATCATAAGACTGCAGAACGGTTGTATCTAAAGTTGCAAAAGTTACCTGTTCGGCAAGATAACCGGCTTCGTTTAATGTGGTTGTGAATAGAGATGCAGATGCACCAAGTGGAGTTAACAAATCAGGTGCTCCTGCTTTTTCTAATGAAGATCTGTATTCAAGAGTAACATCATCATCAACAACGAGAACAATTCCAAGTGTACTGATTATTGCGAAAGAATTATATCCTACTACCGGAATAAACGTCGTATTATAAGAAGTTGAATTGTCAATGGCTTTAATCCTATACTTAACGGTGTCACCGACAAAAATCTGTGTAGTATCTAAATTAAATAATCCTTGATAACTATTGTTCCCTTGATTAACCAATGGAAACGAGCCAACGATTCCCCCGTTATTAACTGAATATTCTACTTCAACACTTCTTACTCCCATATTATCTGTTACGGTTGATTTTATTGTAGCAGGCCAACGTAATCTTGATTGATTATTAAGAGGTACGTGTGAAACAACGGGAAATACTGTATCCGGGATAAAAATAAATGAATGAAAACCGGTCTGTGGACTATAACCATAATTTCCGGCAATCGAGGCATCCTTAGCAATAATCTTATAATAAAGAGTATCTCCTAATTGTATAGAAGCTGTATCATTATTAAATAAACCACTGTATGTTGAACCTGAAGAATTATTTAATAAGAAAGAGTTTTCAGCTCCGTTAAAATTCAATTTATATAATACTTTTACTGAATCTACACCAATATTATCAGTTACAACTGCATTAACACTTGCTGGCCAGGTTTCTCTATACTGATTAGCAATTGCAGTATGAGTTACAATAGGAGCAGTCTGATCAGGACTTGCTGTAAATGAAATATATTCTGAAGGTGCCCCCGGCGGGAATTTGCTGTTACCTCCGGTTTCATCTGTTGCAGAGATATAATAATTGTAAGTTGCTGCAACACCATTTCCAGGAATATTTGCATAAAACGAATCAGAAGTCACCGATGTCATTAATAAAGAATCTGAAATTTGTCCGGATTCTCCTCTACCCCAATAAACTTTAACACTCGAATTCACCAATGGTAAATTGGAATTAAATTTTGCAGTTACTAAATAAGGACCGTTGAGATTTTCAGTATTTCCGAGTGGGTTGTGAATAATATTTGGTCCGAATGTAACTTTTGCAGACCAACCTTGATAATTACCGGTTCTGTCATCCGTCCAGAATGGATAGACATTGTTATTCAAAGCTGTTACACCAATATAATCACCATGATATCCACCGGCTAATCCCGAAATAGGTTTCGGTTTAAATCTTGCATCACTTACTTTAAAATTTTCAAACGTTAAGCCACCATCGATTGATCTTGCCATATAAACTTCGGCAGAATCAGACGATGTATTTCTCTGGTCATAAAAAACTAAGTAAACATGTCCGGTTGCTGCATCAACAGTCATCCAATTGAAGTATTGTCTTTTACCATTATTGAGAGCATCATCATTTACACGAACAGGTGAAGTCCATGTAGCTCCATTATTGGTAGATTTTATTAGTACGATATCCATATCTGACCCTGCAGGAGTTACACCGATTTGAGGCCAGCTCATATAGATGGTACCGCTTCGTGACCCATTTGAACGGTCAACTGCCATTGAAGGGAATGAGGCTAATCTAACAGGATTTGGAGCACTCGGATTTGTTCTAACCCCAAAATTTGGAGCTGCATAAACTCTTTTTGCCGTTCCCCATGTTTGACCGCCATTTGTTGACATATTGAATCCCATTGCATCTTCTCCATAAGTCCCTGTAGAGAATTGATCATACACAGCCCATGCTGCGTAAACCTCTCCATTAGGTCCTGTGGCAATATTCACACCTTGATCATGACTTCCCGATGCTGTTCCGGTACTTATATTGGTTGCACTACTCCAATTAATTCCGTTGTTCGAAGAATATCTGAATTCTACTTTATTGTTATTTGGACTTGAAGCTATAAAAGCAGTATAGGCAGCATACACTCTATTTTCATAGGGACTGCCAACTTGCTTATCAATCCAAAGATGGTTTTTATCTAACAAATCATTAAAACCTGAAGGTGCGGGAGCAACCACATATCTGCTCCAATTTTGCCCATTATTTGTTGAGACAGCTACACCTTGTCCACCATCATTTGTTAATCCATCAATAAAACCCAGATAGAAATAACCATTAGTACCAATTACTGAAGCCGGATCTCCGGAGTTCGATCCGAAAGGAGGGATATCAAAGCCACTCCATGATTGACTTCCGTTTAGTGTATAGTAACCACCTGTTCCATAAAGTCCTGACACAGGCCAAGAAGTTGTATTAGCTGACCCGAAAACAATATTCATATTTAAGGGATGAATATCGATACTCATTTCAGATTGGGTTGAAGAATTATTCGGAAAAGGTCTGAAATTTGGTGAAACT